>JBOFQC010000624.1:0-5678 GCA_051660725.1 Thermoguttaceae bacterium | reverse complement strand
CCATCGCGTGCGTTCTAGGATTTTGGGCGACACCATATTTACTTTGGTGGATGACCACAACAGGTTTACTATCGCCTCGTTGGTTGGAACTCAAAGGAGTTTTTGTTTGGGGAAGCATGCCAATTGTAGGGATGCTTTGCTGTTTTATTGCACTTAAAGGAATCGTGTCTTCGAATCGTGTATTATTGTTTATAATGGCAATACACGTTATTGATATGCTTTTACTTATTGCATTTATTTTTCGCGGGTATTTTTGACTATCAATCGCTAATTTATTCGGATTATCACTTGAATCAATATCAGACCAATGGTAACTGGGGTTCTGGAGTATGGCCCCACGACCTCAAGGAGGTTTCACACAACGGTCTATGAGCCTTTTATGGATATTGAGTATGACGAATATCCTCGTTATTACCATGAAACAATTGATAAAGACCAAATCGTGCATGACGTACTGATAGGTTATTTTGAAGAACACGTGAAAAGGTAACTATGAATCGAAACAAGATATACTTATTAATCATTTGTTTGCAGATTGTTTACGCTATCTTTTTTTCCCTTGCACTATTTTCAGGAAATCAGCCTCACAATTTGCCGCAGCAAATTACTGTTTGGCAAATTGTATTTGGATACTGCATGGTGATATGGTACGCAATGACACCACTTATTATCATCGTTTTATCTATTTTTTTGTTGGTCGACTACGTTCGGAAACGCTGGTGATGTGTTCACGGCAACATTGATGAAGACGAAGTTGTTCTGCAAGTATTGACTAATCTTTTTGAAGAACATGTGGAGAGGTAAGCTATGAATTTCAAAAAAACAAACATACTACTACTTATGGCTTTTTTGACACCACTCATTCATGGGTTGGCAATACAAATAGTGTTTGCACAGACTCCCATGATTGGTTTATTTGGTATAATAAGTAAGATTGTCCTATTTTTGGGACTTTTTATAGTGGGACCCGTTGGAGTCATTCTTGGAGTTTTAGCAATCAAGAAGGCTTCCAATTCGATTACGAAGTTTTTTGCATGCATTGCAGTAATCATTAACTTTTTGATTACATATCCCGTATTATGGCTATTATTTAGATTTCATGTTATGTGAAAAATTACACCCAAATCACTTCATTTGAGAGCGAGGTATACGCTATACAATTTACACCAACTACATGGATTTTATCCAATATACAACCCTGTTTTTGGTCCGACCACTTGGGGACACCTCAGACAATGGAAATAATACCAAGGACTCAAATGAACCTGGGATTTGATATAAAGGTCCGGGTCTGCCCGGCTGATCTTGATATAGACAGCGATAATAACGGCTATATTAATAGCGATAAAAATAAAGACAGACAGACCGAAGAGGATAAAATAGAGGAAACAACACCAAGGCCGATAACTTATTTTCCGAGCACAATACTTAATATTACTGATGATTATAGACAAATTCCACTTCGAGTGACGGCACCTCCCAATATAGCTGGCAGTATGAATGGCGTCCAGTATAGCTTTGATTACACAGATGCTATCAAGGTGTATAAAAAAGGAGTTTCAGAGCCAATAAACAAGACAGCCAAGTGCGATCTGTCAGACTTGGCGACATCGCAATTCTATGTTGTGGCGACTGGTTCAGGAGCGACTGATATTGATAAAATTGACTTTATTCTATGGGACTCTGCGAAGCAAGAGATAACACGCGACACGGTCAAGGTAAAGGTGTCTCAATCTCCTGATAACTGGGTAGTTCCACCCGGCTGGACGATAAATGGAGCGGATAGTTTCACGATGCCAATGCCCGTCGCAGGAGCAATCGGCCCTGCAAACGAAGGGTCGTTGCCGAAGAATTTAGATGCAATAAGGGAAAAGATGTATCACTTAAAGGTGATGCGTACACGGTAGGAACCTATGAAAATGGTTTTACACTTACGTTCAGCTATAGTTTTGAGCGTAATACCACCCAAGATTACCCTGAGGGATACCTGCGGCCGGATTGTGGAAACCAAATTGATGACGAGAACAATCCTGGCAAAAAACTGACCGTAAATCGTGGCGATGAAATTATTGATAACAATGATGATGCGAAAATGGGATTTTTCGGTAATAGCGGAGTTAAGATTTTCGGAGTGCTTGAAATTCAGATATTTGATACTAGAGCATTGATTGATGGGCTAAATTTGACTTCAAACGATATTGCATATGGCTCTGTTAATAACAAGACATTGTATGGGAATAATGGAATTCCAGATAGAACATATATCGGCGATAATGTCAATGCTCTCATATCGGGAATTCCATATGGAACCACAAATAAGACTTCCTATGACGACCTCGTTGCAGCTAAAAACATCCAACAACTAACCAACAACATGAAAATTGAGTTTTATCCTAATTCACAGCAACAAGGCGAGTATTCTTTGAAGATAACTCTTAATGGAACGGTTACTTTTGACTCGACAGTGACACATGGAACTACAAAAGTAAATGAGGAATATGTTTTATTGTCATCCATTGCAAACAATAAGAAAAACATTTATCTCCAATCCCATTGGGGGAGTGGTGTCACGTTCAGCAACATTACTTTTTCATGATTTTATTGCGTGTTTTGTGCTGTTAAAATTACTACGGCACGACATTTTTCTAGAACAGTTTTCAATCTTTCAAAAAACAAATAATATGACTAACATTTATATTCGATTGTACACCTGCAAATTATTATGGTTGGTTGTGATTTCATTCTTTATATATGCTTATAATAAGTACGATGTTGATAATTCAAGAACAGGAAAGTTATTCGCAATGTGTGCTGTTGCCGATGAATCCAATCAAAATTCAATCAACAATGCTCTGAAAGAAGCAGAGAAAGACGATAAAGAAAATAAGGTTATTTTTTCAATACATCCCGGCAGATACAGAGTTGATTTGGTTGATGGAATTACTCGATCTTCTACAATTCTACATATATTCAGGGACGGAATTGAAAATAAAGATTTATCGGATACATCACTATCAAACACGACTTGTCCAAGCTTTGGTACAGACGACTCCTTTTACGAATACAATTCTATACCCGTTACAAAAAAAGCGTTCGAAACCACAAAGAACTTCAAGATGAAAATCATGAGGCATGTGGATTTGTATATTGATTTTGAAAAAGTTGATATGTCGCTAGCAAACTGGGAATTGGATAGTGTTAACTTTACACATTCGCGAAATATTGACAAATGCGATCTGACTAACGCGCAACTTGAAAATTGTATGTTTTTTGGAGGTGATATAGGAGGCAGTGACTCACCAACAAACACAAATCCAATATCTTTCCAGCAGTTTGTTAAGACCGCGAATTACCAATATCAGGAACTACCGTGTATGTATTTTCTGAGCATGGATTTAACTAATTGGCAATTTGGTGATATGGTTGACAAAGATATTTCAAAGTTGAAGTTTGGAAATTGCAGATACCATGGTGAATTGCTTGACGGAGAAGGTATGACCCCGGAGTATTTTGCGGAAATTGACCGCCGCGTTGCTGAAAAAGCCGCTCCCAAAAAAGAAAAAACGACTGAAAAAACGGAGTGACTCCGCAATCCCATTGGGGAAGTGGTGTCACATTCAGTAACGTGGATATTTAATAATCAGCCTTCTACAATGCGTCACCACCCCCCGATTAAACGGTATGCTGCGATGCAAGTGGTGGCGACATTTCTAACAATAATAACAAATAGGAGAAATGCCATGTTGAAAAAATTTTCTGTTTTGCTTGTCTTTATTATCGTGCAAATATGTATGTTCTGCATGGTGCCGCTTGGTGTGTACGCACAATATGCCATCGTCAACGGAAAACCTGTGTTGCTTGAAGATGATCTAGATTTATCCAGAGTCAATATGACATATACAAGGATAGTAAAAATAACTGATGACACAGATGATGAGTGGCGACCACATGGAGAATTACGCAATGTTAACTTTGCATGCTCTGATTTAAGTAACTCTAGCATGAGTGACATGAGATTTATCGGATGCTCGTTTCGTTCAGCAACTCTTGTTGGTGTTGTTGCAATACCTTCTGAATTTATAGATTGCGACTTCACAGATGCGAAAGTTTGGGATACCAGAATTCCATTTACAAAGGACCAGTTGGTGCCAACGACCTCTTTCAAGCAGAAAAGTCTAATAAAGTGTTGTCTTGCAGGAGATTATAGTAATACGGATTTTTCAGGGTTTGCCCTTAACGAAGTCGATTTTTTTGACACAACAACACTTGCTGGAAGCGACTTTTCAGATGCAACAATAGGAAGATTGAATGGAGGTATCAATGTACGACACTCCTACATAGGCTGCGATTTCTCTATGAAACAATTGTATTCCACTGCAAGCTATAAAAATGGCGAATTAGCCAATATTGACTTTGCAGGAATAGATTTCTCCAGTGCCGATTTGTCAAAAATGAATATATCAGGCTGTAGTTTTAGAGGTGCCTTTAGACCCATATCTAAAAAATGTAATTTTCAAGGAGCTGATTTGACTGATTCGGTTATATGTCGTTGCGATTTCAGCCTTGCAGAAAACCTGACAGTTGACCAGATTAAATCGACATGGAACTACAAAGTCGGCAGAATGGAAGGAATTAAGTTGCCACCTGACATTGCCGATGCACTTGAAAAAGAAAAAACGAACTGACGCCGTAATCCCATTGGGGAAGTGGAGTTACGTTTAGTAACGTGAAAATCAAGAAGCCGCCTTACGAATAGTAACAAATACTTCAATGTTCTGCTACCATTTCTAAATGCTTTTTTAATAGCAAATGGTGCAGTATATCCAAAACGACAATAAGTTAGGAGAATTATAATGCCGAAAATAATATTAATGACGATATTTGCTGTGTTAGTGACTTCTACCTGCTTTGCGCAGGGCGACCCTGGGCGTCTTTTTACATACTATATCATTGATAAAAGCTATGTTAAAGATGGTAAAGAGCCCATTAAGATCGAAGATGAACTGAATTTGTCAGGGAAGAGTATGCAATATGTCAATATAAATAGGGCGTATGAGACATTGCATAACATTAACTTTTCACATGCTGATTTATTTATGGCGTGTTTAGATGAAACAGAATTTGTTGGCTGCTCATTTAAGGAAGCTAATCTTATTGGCGTAAGCGCGATATTCAGTAAATTTGTTGATTGTGACTTCACCGATGCCAAAGTTTACTGTAGTAATATCGAGTTTACTAAAGATCAATTGGTAAAAACCAAATCTTTCAAAGATAAAACATTGTATGGGTGTTATTTAAGTGGAGATTTTAGTAATACTGATTTTTCAGATTTTCATCTGGAAGGAATCAACCTTTGGTATGCAACAACAGTTGCGGGAAGTAACTTTTCAGATGCTACGATAGGTGGTTTCTCGAATGGTAGTTTCAATCGTCACCCTTTTTTTGGTTGCGATTTTTCAAAAGAGCAGTTGTGCTCGACGGCGAGTTACAAAAAAGGTGAGTTAGTCAACATTGAATTTGCCGGCATAGACTTCTCTGGTACCGATTTGTCAAAAATGATTCTTACCGGCTGCAATTTTCGGGTTGCTTTGAGTCCAGGAACTGAATTTTGTAATTTTCATGGTGTTAATTTGACTGATTCAGTAATCGAGGGATGCGATTTCAGTGATGTTGAAAAC
>JBOFQC010000623.1:0-11697 GCA_051660725.1 Thermoguttaceae bacterium | reverse complement strand
CCGTCGATTATAGATTTTGTACAGATAACGCCATGTTCCTGTTTAAGCCCACTGTCGATGGAGCCAACGACCGCCATTGCTCCAACGCAAAATAGCAAGGTGGAAGCAACGAATCCCTCGACAAATGTGGAGTTTTCCTCTTTACGAACGAGTTTTTTTTGCAGCAGCATTCCGAGTTTTTCCAAACCATCTTCGAAGCGTAACAGCTCGCCGGTAAAAGCACCAAGTGCGAGAGAGACGACCAAAAGCATAATATCTCCTTTAATCGCGCCGGTGACACCAATAATACAGACGCACAATCCGAGAGCGCGAGTGATGCTTTCAGATGTTTTTTCTGGAATTTTGCCGCGTAATAGAAGCCCGATTGAACTTCCCACCAGCACGGCAACGGCATTGATTAAAGCACCAACAGGGAACACTCTTTTTCTCCTCGCATAACGTTAATCTTGTCAATGGTTTCTGCTCACTTTTGCTTCGTGAAATTTTTCCAATCATCGAAGGTATCAAACATCTTGGTGTATTCTATCGGAGTCGAACGTTTTTTCAAGATGGGTTGACAGCTAAGGGGGGTACGCTTTTTCTTAAATTATGATACAATATATCATGCCTAAAAAAGCAGCTAAGAAAGTTACCAAGTCACGGAAAAATCCAACCGGTGCAGGTCGCCCGATGGGAAGCGGGAAGTATGGTTGTGCAACGAAGCCTGTCCGAATTCCTACACACCTTGAAAATGATGTGAAAGCGTTTATTCTCAAAAAAATCAAAGAAGCAAAAAAATCCGCTGGTTAAAACTCACATAGTTTACGTATATGTCCACAGAAAACCAAAAAGAAGAAGTGTTGTGTAATAATCAAACTGATCAGGAAAATGCAAAAGAAAGTGGACGGAATCATACTCTAGCAAAGCTCAAAGACGCATTAGTCAAACGGCGAGACGCCTTACGAAATGGGCTAAATGAAGAACTCGATGAAATCGCCTCCGTGAAAAATTATTGTGCAGTCGGCGATGTCGCTGATATCGCACTCAAAAATTCTGAAGATGAATTCGAATACCAAATTTATGAGACCGGCTTGGTAGAATATAAACAGATCGAAAGAGCGGTCAAGCGTATAAACAATGGAAGCTACGGAACATGTGAAGATTGTGGCCGTAATATTCCAATAGAACGACTCAAGGTACTGCCATTCGCTGGAAAATGTGTAAAATGCCAACAAATTTCCGATGAAACCCTTTAGCCCCCCACCTCTTAATAGTTTATTAGCGCAAAAAAACATCCGGTAGCGTTAGCAGCAACCGGGTGAATTACTTCTTCTTAAACAATGAGTCCAGGGGGAAGGACTATGATAATACATAATATCATATTTTGCGGCAGATCGCTGTACGATTTTTATCGGTTTTATCAAAGAAATCATGACACCCAAATGGCGGCAAACTCCCAGCGAGCCACCAACATCAGTTGGCAGGTTATCGACCAGAAAACCTAAAATTCCTTTCCGATTACACAGTCCAAGTAAAATTTTACAAAAATATTTTAGATATTTCTACCGAGCCATGCGTATATTGCGTTTTGCCAAGTTGTATATTTTGTATAACAATCAATCGAGTGTGCTATACCTTACAACGCCAATAAGCAGATATTTTTCATATCTTGGAAATTGGGTGTCATGAGCGTTGCAAGTTCGGACTTATAATCGGTCTCGACACGAGCGAGGCAATCATTGATCCCGGTTGTAAACTCGTCGAAAGTTTCGTAATAAATGTTGTACAGGCATTTTTTCTTCACGAACTTCCATAATCGTTCAATCAAGTTCAGGTTCGGTGAATAACTCGGCAAAAAAGCCAGCGTGATACCCAATTCCTTCGCCAACTCCTCTACCAACTTGCAGTGTTGATACCTCGCATTGTCCAACACGATCACGATAGGTCGTTCAGCATATTGAGAAGACAATTTCCGTAACATCTCGCAAACGGTCGTTGCCGTGATGTAGCCGTCATTCGCCACAGTCGTCAATTGTCCCGTGATCGCATTGTACGCTCCCAAGACGTTCCAACGCTTCCGGCCCGAAGGACTCCGAACGAATATCCGTTCGAAACACCACAAAAAACCGAGAAACGCCGCTTGGACGAAATGGACACCATCCATGAACAGCAAGACCGATTCACCCGCTTTCGCCCTTGCTATTTCAGGCTCCAACACTTTTTTTTGAATTCTTCTTGTTTTTCCAAATCCGCCTTCGCCGGAATCGCGGCGGCTTTGCGAAACTTCATGCCTATCTTTTCCATGAATTTTCGTACACGTTGTGGACTTCGTTTGACACCAGTGAATTTTTCGATTCGGGCAGCGGCTTCCTTGCCGGAGGCAGGCGGTCGTGCTTTGAATTCTTCGATGATAGACGTTCGATGTTCTTCCAATGCGCTTGTCGGATGGTTCGAATCCATTGCCGTCATCGCCGTGATACCACCTTTTCTGTAAATGTTGATGACGTCACGCACGGTGTATGGATTCTGCTTGACGAGCATCGCTATTTCTGGAGCAAATTTTCCGCAAGCGTGCAGCCAAAGAATTTCGAACCGCCGCATCACACGGTCGTCTGGATAACCACAATCGCGAACAAAGGAGTGTTCCATGACCCGAATGTATTATGACACAGATTTGACCGACATTCAATGGAAGCTGATAAAAAAATACCTGCCAAAACCAAAAAAGACAGGGCGCAAACCAACGGACCGAAGATGGTTGATTGATGCCATTTTTTACGTCAATCGAACCGGATGTCAATGGCGAAACATGCCTCACGACTTTCCGAAGTGGAAAACGGTCTACAATAATTTCTTGAAATGGAGGAATGACGGAACATGGAAGAAGATTCACGATACGTTGATGCGAGAAGTTCGCAAGGCGGTCGGTAAAAAGGCGACACCAACAGCGGCTATCATTGACAGTTCATCTACTAAAACGACGGAAGTAGGTGGTACACAAAGGGGTTACGACGCTGGCAAGAAGGTTGCTGGTCGCAAGCGACATATCGTCGTCGACACGTTGGGTTTGATTATTTCGATTGTTGTTCATGCGGCGTCAATTCAGGATCAAGATGGTGCCAAGTTGGTGTTACAAGACATAAAACGGGAGTATAAAAGGTTGAAAGTGATTTTCGGCGACAGCGCATACAAGCGTGGCGGCTTACCGGATTGGGTGAAGAAGGAACTCGATTGTATTCTTCAACCAGTGCTGCGTCCGGTCGAAGCCGACGGATTTGTGGTGTTACCGAAGCGTTGGATTGTGGAACGGACATTTGCTTGGTTGAACAAATTTCGGCGTCACTGCAAGGATTTCGAACGCAACCCTGATTCCAGTGTCGCCATGATTTACGTCTCCATGATCAAAAGCATGCTTAACATGCTAGAAAACAACACTTTATGTGTTTAGGGACAGTCTCTAATATTGTTTACTCATTTCTAAGCTTAAAGTGACAAACTAATCTATTTAGTTTATTTGCCTCGGCTGAAAGGCTCTTTGATTCCGCAGATGTTTCTTCGGCACCAGCGGCGTTGTTCTGTGTGACATCTTCGATCTGTCTGACACCTTGCACCACTTGCGATACCCCTTCAGCTTGCTCACGATTACTTCGTGCTATATTCTCGACCAAGTGTGATACCTCATGTTGCGAAACAACAATGTTATCGAGTACGACACCGGTTTTTTCAGCAAGTTTTGCTCCAGCGTTAATTTGCCTATTGCTCTGATCTATCAAATCCGCAGTTTCACGAGCTGCTTTTGCACTCCGTGCTGCCAGATTTCTAACTTCTTCGGCAACTACTGCAAAGCCTTTTCCATGTTGTCCGGCTCGTGCTGCCTCAACTGCTGCGTTCAATGCAAGTAAATTTGTCTGGAACGCAATGTCGTCAATCATTTTGATAACCTGTTTGACTGTAGCTGACGTTTTCGTGATGTCGTTCATTGAGTCAAGCAATTCTTTCATTAATCCTTGTCCATCTACAGCAACTTTATTGGCACCACTAACCGCACTTGTTGCCTTATTAGCTGTATCCATGTTGTTTTGCATGTTTTCATGCAATCCAGTCATTACTGCAGAAATCTGCTCTACACTGGCTGCCGACTGAGAAGAGCCACTTGAAACCTGGCCTGACGCAACCTCAATTTGTCCGGCACCCGTTTCTACAACTTGAACTGCTTGTTTTACATTTTGAAGCGTTTCATTTATGCCTTCAATCATTGTACTAAGGCTCTGGTTCATAATGTCTTCTGGTCCTTTGACATTGATCTTTACATCCCAATTGCCTTCGGCCAACTGCTCGGCTAATTTGCTTACTCCACGATATTCTTCCAGCACCTTTTCAAGGCACCGTCCAACCTCTCCAATTTCATCTCTGCTGTTTTGTAGTTTTTCTGGAACATCAGCACGCAAATCGCCAAGATCAACCAATCTGTGTAAAATTTTTGTGCCACTCTTTAAGTTGGAAACAATTCCGTTTGCAACCAAATATGAGCAAACCAATGTTGCCAATACACAAACGCAAAGTGCAATCCAAACCGGTAAGGTTGAGTTCTCCAAGAGCCACTTACTATTATCTTGTATTTTGTTCGCTTCTTCAAACGATAGTTTATTCAGTACATCTAAATCAGCAAGCAGCTTATCAGCATTTGGGCTTATTTCATTACGAAAATACTCAACTGCTTTGTCTGGATTTTGAGGATCCCAGCGTTTTTGCATTTCGCCACCCATCTTGTGTACATCCAGATGTCCTTTATCAATTGCATGAAATTTTTCCTTTAATTCTGGTGACATGGTTTTGACTCGGGATAAACCATCTCCGTAATACCATTTGCCGAATGTACAAACAGTGCCATCAGTGCCAATTTTTATTTCTGGTGAATGGTTTGATATTGTATTTTGAATAACCCGCAACCAGGCAAGGTGTGCCCTTTGTGCGTCGACGATCTCTGTGCGAAAGCTGCGATAATTTGCTTCTTTCTCGATGTCATTGCGAATAACATTACTTGTGTACACGCTTATGCCACATGTTATTGAGGCCAGCAGGATGCCAATACATCCAACACCAAAAATTTTTGTAAAAAGATTCATTGATTTCCTCGTTGGGCGTTTCTAAAGTTATTTGTTTTGTAATTTGAGTCAAACTCTGTTTACAATGAGAGTATAGGTTACGTTTATTTTTCTGATAAAAAATCGCATCCATTTTATTATAGAAAAAAGCAAAAAATATTCCGATTGTAGTGGCAGAATTTAACTCGGTAATATCTTACTGCCAAACGGGTTGCGCGCAATATTACGCACTCGCTAATAGCGGATTTCTTTAATTCGATTCGCGCTATTTATTATATTGCTATTTATAATTCATAAACAAATGCGATGCTTTTATGTTCTATTTTTCCAACCATTTTTTTATTTCCTTAAAAAGCCGCTGTGCGTCAATCGGTTTGCTGCAAAATGCATCCATTCCTGCATCAAAACATTTTTGAGCATCATCTTTCGTTGCGTTTGCAGTCAGTGCAATGATTGGAATGCGCTTCTTCCCACATTGCCGCTCCCAGTCACGAATCAGGCGAGTTGCTTCGTACCCATCTGTTTCAGGCATCTGGCAATCCATCAAAATCAAATGGTATTCCGCCGACATCACAGCATCACACGCTTCTCTTCCGTTGATTGCTAAATCGCAGTGCAAACCCGCTTCGGAAAGCAAATTCTGTATAACGATTTGGTTGATGCGGTTATCTTCAGCAACGAGAATCCGGCAAGTGCTGGCGTATTCCCGCCATTTCTCATCGTATTTTTCCGCATTCTGAACGCGATGAATTCCTGATTTCATCTGGTCTTCTGCACTCAAGCCCTCGAGAAATTCTCGCCATTTTCTGTCATATAACTGCATCATTATGGTGTCAAACAGCTGCGAATATCCAATCGGTTTGGTGAGCGACAAAATGCGTGCATTGTTCAAATCCGATTTTTCAATTTCTGCGGTAATCGGGAGCAGTAGCGTAATGGCAATTTTGTTCCACTTCGGATTCTTTCCGATCCTTTCCGCGAGCTCTACTCCGGTTCCATCCAGCAACTGTTCGTCTATCATCACGATGTCGAACTGTTTGGTTTCCGCTTCTTTCAATTTTTTGTAGGCAGTGTCAATCGAATTTGCATCGTCCGTTTCCATTTCCCAAATTTCAAGCTGCTTGGCAATGGCAAAACGCACAAGTGCATTTTTTGACACGATTAAAACTTTCTTCGATTTCACAGTAAAGGTGTCATGAATACCGACGTATCCTATGCCGACACACATTCCACAATCGGAGAGGACGCACGCATTGTTTTTCTTGTCTTTGCAGAGAAATTGTTTTTTCGCGAGGCATTTTTTCACAAACGAATCACACACCAGTGGCAGTGTAAACCAAAAATTTGAGCCATGACCGGGTTCGCTTTTGACACCAATTTCCCCACCCATCAGCTGCACGAGTTTCAGTGAAATGGCAAGCCCCAATCCGGTGCCTCCATAAACTCTTGCCGTGGAAATATCGGTTTGCGAAAACGCTTTGAAAAGTCGGTCGAGTCGATCTTCAGGGATACCAATTCCTGTGTCCTTGACCTCGAACCGAACGACAAGACGATTGTCATCCCAATTTTCTGGTGTCACTTCCAAATGAACGCCGCCAGTGTCAGTGAATTTAATCGCGTTCCCAACAAGATTCATCAGCACTTGCCGCAACCGGCCCGCATCTCCCTTCAGAATACGAGGCAAGACGGGGTGAAAAGTTGTACATAGTTCCAGCGACTTCCCTTTCGCACGGGATGATAAAATACCGAGTACCGATTCGGTTGTGTTGAGTAAATCGAAATTTTCCGACTCGATCTCGATTTTCCCGGCCTCGATTTTCGAGAAGTCGAGAATGTCATTGATGAGAAATAAGAGCGATTCGCCTGAAACTTTTGTTAAAAGTGCATACTCATGCTGTTTCGAAGATAATTCGGTTCCAAGCATCAATTCGGATAGTCCAATGACACCATTGAGTGGCGTGCGAATTTCGTGGGACATTGTAGCGAGAAACTGACTTTTAGCTTGACTGGCATCTTCGGCGGCTTGTTTCGCTTGGTGGAGTGCTTCTTGTTCCTCAGCGATTATTTTCTCCGCACGTTTTAATTCTGTCAAATCTTCCACATACCCGACGAGCATGTCCTTACCATTTTGCTTGACTTTAACAAGCGTCACTTGGGTTGGGAACTGCGTTCCGTCTGGTCTTTGATGCGTCCACTCAAACTGTTCGTATCCCGTATGATAGACGGATTTTATGAGTTCTCTCGCCGTTTCACGGGACGGTTTGCCGTCCGGTTGAAACTCTGGCGAGAGCGTGTGAAATCGTTCCAAATAGGTTTTTTTGCTTACCAGCCCAAACATTTTGACGATGGTTTGGTTGCAATCGCCGTTTTTCATTTCGCCATTGAGAGCGGCATCAAATTCGCGCATCATGGCACCGACGGGCGCGAAATCGAGCATATTTCGGACTCGCGTTTCCGCTTCTTCACGTTCTGCTTGCAGTGCTTTTTCGGTACGCAAATCGCGCGCGTACGAGCAGACGACGTACCGTCCATCTAACTCGTACCGAATAAGCGTCATTTCTAGCGGAATGGGAACTCCGTCACGCGTTTTCCGCATCCACTCAATTTTCTTGTAGCCCGTCACGATAACTTCACGAATAAATCCGTGTACCGCTTCCACCGAATTGCTACCGTCTGGCTGATATTCTGGTATGAATTTCGTGTAATTGTCAACGTATTCTTGCATCGACTGCGCGCCGACGAGCTTTATTGCTTCGGCATTACAGTCTATAATATTCGCATCGGCATCCATCAGAAGAACGCTAAATGGAGCTTGATTCAAAATAAGCGTTGTTTGTTCTTGCGCTTTGACGGCAGCGGCATTGGCGATTTCTAAACTCTGAAGCAAATTCTTCCGCTCGGTAATATCGAGACAGAGTCCGGCAAGCTGGATACAGTTGCCGAATTCATCACGAATGGCAACCACATTCGCATCAATCCAAACGACGGAACCGTTTTTGTGAACCAGCGGCAATTCCAGACGATATTCGTCAACCTCTCCTTGAAGGGCTTTAACACGCGATTTGAGACTGCTTTCGAGAACAACTTTCTGATAAAATTCTATGACGTTATGTCCAGTAATTTCATCGTAAGAGCAACCAATGAGTTCTCGAAAAGCTTGGTTATTATCCGTAATGACACCATCGGGAGAATAGAACACCATAGGGACACTCCCATTGAAAACGGCTTGCATCTTCGCTTCAGTCCATTGAAGTTGATCCGTTCTTGTAAGCAGCAGTTCTTTCAGCTGTCTTTGTTGCTGCTCAAGTTTTTCCTCCATGTCTTTCCGCTGCGTAATGTCGCGTATGGAACAGATCGCACCAATCATCTCACTATTTTCACTGTTCAGCGGGTAGGCAAAATGTTCCAGCCACATTCCCGGCTTGTTTCCAGCCGGTTTTTCATAATGGGTTGCGTGTGTCGCTTCACCCGTTTCAAACATAACTTTGACTGGACACTCTGGGCAAACGTGGTCTAGACACGCCGTTTCGTAACATTTTTTCCCAACGAGCGGCACATGTTCAGGGTACATCTCATCAAACGCTCGATTCGTGCGAAGAATGGTGTAATCCCTGTCAACGACGAAAAATCCGTCGTGAATACTGGTGAAAATATCATTGACGAATGCTTCACGTTTACGATTTTCTTGTTCCTGTTTAATTTTCTCGGTTACATCTTGGAACCTGACTAGAACCCCGGTAGTTTCCCCTGTTATGGTGTCTACGAGCGGAGTTGACGTGTTTTCGATCCATTTTTCGAGTGTATCAGAGTATCCGAGAGACTGCTCTTTCTCGCCTGTTTTAAGCGTTTCTGGAACGGGACAAAACTCACATGGAGCAGAGCGACCATGTACTTTTTCATAACACCGCGATCCGACGAGCGGCAAGCGATCTTTGAACATTTCTTCGGCGAATCGGCTTACTTTTTGGATGCGGAAATCCTTGTCCAAGAGATAAATCCCCTCCCCAGCTGTGCTGAAAATTCCTTCTAGTTGTGCTTCGCGCTTCTGCGAATTCTCTACGGCTTCGCGGTAATACATTCTTCCAATGATCGACGAAATGATCCCCAGAGTGACTAATGAAAAAAATTGCAATCCGTGCATCCAATTGTCAAGATATGCCAGTTTATCTCTCTGGAGCCGTATGTTATCGCCAATTATTTTCGACTGTTGGAGAACATCACCATCCTGCGTATCGACAATGTGACGTGATTCTTCGAGTCGTATGATTTCAGAAGTCATCTGGTGACGCCAAGTGTCTATTCTCATCTGAATGAACAGAAGCACGATGATTCCTACTGCAATGGCACCAAAATAAAGGATGATGCGTTTTCTCATTTCGAGGATATTGTTATATTATTAGAGGTTATAGCCATTTGTGGATTTCGCCGATAACTTTTGAGGCATCAATCGGTTTGCTGCAATACGCATCCATGCCTGCGGTGAAGCATTTATCAACATCTTCTTTCGTTGCATTGGCTGTCAGCGCGATGATCGGCAATCGCTTCCGTCCTTGTTCACGTTCCCAATTCCGTATCAATAATGCCGCTTCGTATCCATCCGTTTCCGGCATCTGGCAATCCATCAGTACAAGGTCGTATTTTTCCGTAATCGCGGCATCGGTTGCTTCCCGACCGTTAATCACTATATCACAATCAAAACCAGCCTCTCGCAGCAGATTTTTTACGACTATCTGATTGATTTTATTATCCTCCGCGACAAGAATACGGAACTGTTTTGCACGCTCCTGCATTTTCTGTTCTTTGTCAGATTGCTTTTGCTCTTGTACCTGCAAACTGAAAATTCCCGAGTCTAGCTCGTCACGATTCGCAACGTGATCGCTCCAATTCTGTTCGTATAAAAGAGTCATCACAGTGTCAAAAAGCGCCGAATAATAAATTGGTTTCGTTAGGTGATAAATACGCAATTTATCAATTTCGGCATGGTTTAGTTCTTCCCCAAACGGCACCAGAACAGCAATTCCTAGCAATTCTAGTTCTGTGTCGCTGCTGAGTTTTTCCGCAAGTTCTTTTCCTGTACAATCATAGAGCGTTTCGTCAACGAAGACGATTTCAAATGGCATTCCACTGCGGTTGGCACTGCGGAGTTGGTCAATACTTTCCCTTGCCGAGGTCGCTTCATCTACCAACATTTTCCACGTCGAAAGTTGTTGTGCGAGTATTTCTCGCGTCACTGAATTGCTCCCGGCGATGAGAACCCGGATGTTTTCCAACGTGAAACCATCGCTTTTGCCGGGATACGACAGCCCGACACAAAGTGCCCCGCCGGTATACACGCATGTTCGGCTCTGCTGAACG
Source organism: Thermoguttaceae bacterium (assembly GCA_051660725.1). Lineage (GTDB taxonomy): Bacteria > Planctomycetota > Planctomycetia > Pirellulales > Thermoguttaceae > JAVBSX01. Next base: position 1,258 of record JBOFQC010000623.1, on the reverse strand, counting down.
TCACACGCAAGGCTTTTGTTTTGAATACAAGCACGGATGTCATCGTTGTACGCAAATGGGAGTCGGAACCAGAATGTTGAACCTGTTCCAAAAGTGCTTTTGACGCCGATTTCGCCCTCCATCAGTTTCACGAGCCGCATGGAAATGGCGAGTCCCAGCCCGGTACCACCGTAGACCCGTGATGAGGAGGCATCGGTCTGCGAGAACGTCTTGAAAAGCCGATCCATCTTGTCTTCAGGGATGCCGATTCCGGTGTCAATGACTTCAAAATATACGGAAAGCCTTTTCTTGTTTGGCTGCCATTCTGGGCTTACACGCACTTGCACGCCGCCGTTCTCGGTGAATTTAATAGCATTTCCGACCAAGTTGAGCAGAATTTGGCGCACACGACCGGAATCACCTTGCACGATGCGCGGTAGTCCTTCGGCAAACTCGGCCCCGAACGCCAGATGTTTCGCTTGCGCACGGGAAGCGAACATGCCTAGAACCGATTCAACCGTGTTTAGTAAGTCGAAATCTTCCTGCTCTACCTCCAATTTACCTGCTTCAATCTTCGAGAAGTCGAGAATGTCGTTGATCAAAAACAGGAGTGATTCTCCAGAGACCTTGATAAGTTGTGCATATTCGTGCTGCTTGCGGCTGAGTTCCGTTCCAAGCAGCAAGCCGGAAAGTCCAATGACGCCATTAAGTGGCGTCCGAATCTCATGCGACATAGTTGCGAGAAATTCACTTTTCGCAAGACTCGATTGTTCCGCTTCGTCGCGGGCTTGCAGCAGCGATTTCTCAAGCTGTTGGCGGGCGATGGTGCTTGCCATAAACCCACCGGCACTGCGCAAAACACTTACTTCCGTACCGCTCCACTTTCGTTCTTGTCGGCAATCGTCAAACCCGATAAATCCCCAGAATTCATCTTGGAACATAATTGGTGCAACAAGAATTGAGACAATTGCGTGCGGCAAAAGCTGAGCTTGCTCTTGTAGTGTCATGTTTCGTACCAACCCATTGATACATTCCCCCGCTGCGAGAGTTGCTTCCCACGTTGGGATCGCTTCGTGATAGGCAACATCAATAGTGCGACGTTCTCCTTGCTGCGGTTTCACGCCGGGAGCCCATTCGAGAATTTGCGAACACCGCAAAATGTGATTTTCGTCGATGTGATTCTTCCAAAGGCAAACACGGTCCACCTCGGCGGCTTTACCTAAAATTTCAAAAACGCTCAAAAGTACCGCATCAAGCGATTCTGCCGAATCGAATGCGA
>JBOFQC010000622.1:0-3680 GCA_051660725.1 Thermoguttaceae bacterium | reverse complement strand
AATACCGAGTGACGACATCATGCCGCTGATACTAAACTCCAATCCGCTAGGATCAATTCCCATTACGGGATTACCGTGAACATAGGCGTACTTATGCAAGCTCTGCGGGTCGCTCAAGTTGCCGAAAAATGGGTCTAACCTGTTGAACCGACCCGTTGACGGGTCGTAATACCTCGCCCGCAAATACTGCTGCCCAATTTTGGCATCGAACTGTTCGCCAGAATACAAAAACTCCGTCAGAGCCGCTTTCGGGTCGAAGCCGAGAGCGTTGCCGTAAGCATCGAAGGAATAAAGCTGCGCTATTGTACCCGCGAAACCAAGCATCGCGCGAGTTGATCCGTGACCGTCAAACGTGAAGAAGTATTCCTGCTGGTTTGAATCTGCATCCGTCACTATTTGCGAAATACGCTGATGTCCGATGACGTAAGCTGTGGATTTTACAACTGTTCCGTTCACTTTTTCTGTTTGGCGGATGACTTGGCTGTAACCGGTCTTGTTTTGCGGGTCGTTCAGATACTCCGTTTTCGTGACGACACCGTCTTTTTCGTGCGTTGCCGAAACTCGAATTCCGTCGGAGCCATAGCCGTAAGTCGTGCGTTCAGTGCCAGTTGCCGTTGTGATTGTAACAACTGACATGCGTCCCTGCGCATCGTACTTGAACGTCGTTTCTGATACGAGAGTGCCGTTTTCTCTGACGACTTTTCCAGTTTGTTGCGTATGATCATAGCCGTAAGTGAAGCCGTATCTATTTGCCTCGTTGCGTATTTGCAGCGAAGCCGAGAGCCGTGTACTCTGTACACGGACAGCCCTGCGGGGCAAATGCCAACACGAAAGCGGTTTGGAAATGCAGATCATAATCGCTCAATCAATCTTATCAACAGAAATACAATCATCAAATATATGGCAACTATTGCCACTACAAACATACATGATGAAATAATAAAAATCAAAAACCATAGAATGTTCCAAGTAGCAGTCGCAATAAAAATCCCAACAACATTATTAGGCAAACAAAATATCTTGAGGCATAAAAAGCTCAAAAAAACGAGTAAAGTAGGAAAAAAAAATCCCAATGCAAGACGAATGGCATGGCTACTAATATCTAAAAAACAGTATTTTGTACTCAAAAACGTCTTGCATTGTGGCGAAAGGAGCTTTCGCCACAATTGCTCTGTCTCTGTATAAAAAAAATCAACAATACGGATATCCATGAATCAAGCGTGAGTTTTGGGGTTTATGATGCCATCTCTAAAAATGAACACGTACTCGAAGTCAATTCATTCATATTGATTCAAAGCATTGTCAGTTGCATAGAGTTTGACCAAACCAGCAATTGTTTTAGTATCAAATCCTACTAAAACTTCGGCGGCAAATTTTGTAACATACTCCTGAATGATAGCCTGAATTTGTCGTGACGCTGATAATGTGTCGACTTCGTAATTTTGCAGCTTTTCCTTGACTTTATCACTCACCCAACTGCTAGCAATTTGCACACTTACCGCAACAGCCGCATTTCCAACCATCGTTGCATTTGTCGGTCTGGGAGTTTTGTTCATATCAGACAGTATTGAATTTCCAGCCGTAGTGAACAATCCGACAATATTCATAACGTCTTCCATCCTCTCATAAGGAATGCAAAAAGTTAGAGCCGCATTACTCATGGCACTTGCCGCTGAATCCAAAGCGTCTAAGTGAGCTCTAAGGGCGGAGTGTTGTAGATCATTAAATTCGCTCGCTGCCCATTCAAAGACTAATTCAGAGAGAAAACGTGAAAAATAAGCCGCTGCTCCTGAGCCAATTATATGTCCCAAAGGTTGCCAATTATTGCCAAGCCGCCCAACTAGGAAACCAGCAGTCAAGCTACTTCCAATTAAAGAGCCTGTATAGGCTCCAAGCCAGGGATTTTGTCCAAAGTAAGCATGATGTAGCGCACCTAAAACCGGAGAAGTAAGCAATGTGCCGATACTTATAAATGTGGTGCTTTTAACGATTCCCATGCCAATGTTCATCGCCATACTTACGCAGCCAAGATTCATCTGCCCGCTCGGATCAATTCCCATCACAGGATTATTGTGAGTATAGGCGTATTTATGCAAACTCTGCGGATCGCTCTGATTTCCAAAGAACGGGTCAAGTCGATTGAATCTTCCCGTTGACGGGTCATAGTACCTCGCCCGCAGGTACTGCTGGCCGATTTTCGAATCGAACTGTTCGCCGCTGTACAGAAACTCCGTCAACGCCGTTTTTGGATCGAAGCCAATCGCATTTCCATAAGCATCGAAAGCGTAAAGCTGTACTGCAGCGGCGGTTGCGTCGAGTAAAACTCGCGTGCTGCCATGCCCGTCGAATGTAAAGAAATGTGTGACATTTTCTGTTGCACTTTCCACCGTTTGTGAAATACGCTGGTGTCCAATGACGTAACTTGTTGATTTTGTTACGCTTCCGTTTACGTTCTCCGTTTGCCGGATGACTTGACTGTAGCCCGTTAAGCTCCGTGAATCGTTCAGATACTCCGTTTTCGTAACCACGCCATCTTTTTCGTGAACTGCCGAGACTCGAACGCCATTCGCGCCGTAGCCGTAAGTCGTTTTTTCGATGCCAGTTGTCGTTGTGACGGTCACAACAGCCATGCGACCTTGTACATCGTACTCAAATGTTGTTTCTGATACAAAAACACCATTTTCCGCTACAGATTTCTGGGTTTGCTGCGTGTGGTCATAGCCGTAATTCGTTACCTTTTCAAATGTTCCGTCATTTTGACCATCGAACAATTCCTCAAGCAGGCGGTCGTTTTCGTCGTAATAATACTGGAAAACCTGGTCAATAGTGCCGTTGTTGCCCTTATCGACTTTCTGCAACAAACGGTTGCCGACTTTGTCATACGCAAATGAAAGCGTTTGGTCGTATTCGTCGTTATAGTGATCGAACTTCTCCTCGATAAGGCGACCAAGGTCATCGTAAACCCAGTCGATGTGATTCCGGTTGGCATTACCGTTCACCCAGAAAGTCTCATCGGCGCGAGTTTTATTTCCTTGCGAATCAAGCAGGTAGTCAAACTGAGAAATTCCTTCGCCAGCATCCATGATGCCGTTGGTGTTCGTATCCATAAAGTTAGACAATTTTGTCAGACGGTTCAGATTATCGTACTGATATATCGTCGTAAGTCCTGTTGACAAAACCGTTTTTGACAAATTTCCAACCGCGTCGTAATAATACGTGGTCAAAACCCCATTTGCACGGCTGCTGTCTTTGACCGTTTTCAGGCGACCTTGTGCGTCATACGTGTACGAAATATCGTCGCCTTTGTCCGTGAACATGCGAATCTGCCGACCGAGATCGTCGTAACGATAATTGACCGTGCCTTCCGGCGATGTGATTTTCGTGACTCGTCCCTGCGCATCGTATTCCGTCGTGTTGATGCGTCCGGCTTGGTCGGTTTTCACGACACGACCGAGGTGATCGTAGGTATAGCTCCACGTTTCTTTTACGGTTCCACTGTTGTAATCCGACTCATTTTCATAGAAAATTTTGCTAACCAATCTTCCGTAGCGACTGTGTTAAAAGTCAAGTGCAAAAAGCATTTTTTCACAAATTTTAGTTAAATTTTTTCGGCGACAGCACACTGCGTCCGCCAACAAGTTTTCGTTTTCAAAAGTACATTTAATATCGTTAATAATTTT
>JBOFQC010000621.1:0-12196 GCA_051660725.1 Thermoguttaceae bacterium | reverse complement strand
CACACGAAACATTCACTGTTCCGCTTGCACGTGGACCAAGTGATGCTTCTGCAAACATTAACTGGGACAACTTTGGAAGTGCGCATACTGCAATCGTGAACTTCCTTTATGGTGATGGATCGGTACATACTGTAAGTACATCTACTGATCTGTATGTACTCGTCTGTTTGTCCCGGGTAAATGACGGCAATTCCGTTTCTTTACCGTAATTGGTTCTGACATTTTCAAAAATTACCCTCGACTTTCAAGACGAAGTGAAACCAAGTCGCAAAATCGAGGGATCACGGCATTCAGCTTAAATACAAGCTCAAAATTTTTACATAAGTAAGAAATTCAATAATTATTTAACTCAAAGATATGTGTATACACTATTTATTACAGATGGATGCAGAAAATTTTACCCTTTATTGTTCAACACGAACTGAAACTAAGACGCAAAGGTCGAGAGATAAAGTGGGCTATTGTTTACGAACCAGTTTGAATTTTTCACGATTGTCAATAATACTCGCTTTCATTTTTGCGTTCAGTATCGGATGCTCTGGAAAGGTTAAAGTCTCTGGAACTGTAAAATACCGAGACGACAGTACCCCCGTTCAGTCAGGGGTTGTGGTTTTTTCCAGCAAGGGACAAAGCGCAAGAGGAAATATCAAAGACGGAAAATATGTACTTGGCATGCAAAAAGATGGTGATGGTATCCCGAAAGGAACATACACAGTTACTGTAGAAAGTATCAGGCAATCATTGGGTAACGGTTTACCGCAAGAATCATTTATTCTAACCGAATCGCCATCTCTTGACATACAAAAAAGTATGTCTTACGATATCGTTGTAGATCGATTAGAGGCATTGCCAGTTCCTACACAGTAGCACACCCAAATTTAATTTGTCAATTGGGTTGAGCTAGTGATATCTTGGATCAGGGTTTTCAAGCTATCCATTTTGCCGTTTTACATTTTATTCGACATTGTTATATGAACATTGCCCAAATGATAGATGTCAGTGCCGTACGCGCTGACAGTTCCGAAGAAAGCGTTAAGAAAACGTTTGAAATCGCAGTGCAGTACGGATGCGTTGCGGTTTTTACTCTGCCTGGTTTTACACCGCTGATGAGGAACCTCATAGATAATTTAATGGCTTCTGATGCAGCAAACGGTAATGCGTTCGATCCGCAGTTCGAGGCCAAAATTCCTTTACTCGGTGGTGCGGTTGGGTTTCCCGGCGGAGGTGAGACAACCGAAATGAAAGTTCACCAGGCAAAAGACTTGCTCCGTATGGGATGTCAGGAAATCGACATGGTTATGAACATCGGATTCATGAAGTCGCAAATGTTTAACACTGTTCGTGATGATGTCACCGCTGTAAAACAAGCAATTGGAAATGTTCCCTTAAAAGTTATTCTTGAGTGCCATTATTTAACTCTCGATGAAATTGCTCACGCTTCAACTTTGGTTGTCGAGGCGGGAGCGGATTGGGTGAAAACCGGTACGGGTTGGGCGCCCACTGGTGCAACACTTGAAAACATTGCGTTGATAAAAAAAACCGTCGGAAATTCGGCAAAAGTCAAAGCAGCAGGTGGAGTTAAAGACTTCGATACTCTGCAAAAAATGGTAAAGCTCGGCGCCGAACGGTTTGGTATCGGTGCCAAAACTGTCATTTCTGTTTTTGAGGAGTATAATAATGCCTAAAATTCTTGCTTACGATCTCGGCACCGGTGGAAACAAAGCGGCTCTGTTCGACGAAAACGGTATGTGTCTGAAAACTTCTTTTGTTGCTTATGACACCAGTTATCCGCGTTCACAATTTCACGAACAGAAGCCTGAAGATTGGTGGCGTGCTGTCATCCAAAGCACTCGTGAACTACTCGAAGCAAGCGGCGTAAATCCTGACGAAATAGCGGCAATTGCAGTCTCCGGTCACTCGCTGGGGGTTGTGCCGATTGGCCGTGACGGTGAACTTTTGCTTGAACAAACACCGATTTGGTCGGATAGCCGGGCAGGCGAAGAAGCGGATGATTTTTTTCAGAAAATTGACAGAAATACGTGGTATCTGAATACCGGATGTGGTTTTCCAGCCCCGCATTATTCGTTGTTCAAAATAATGTGGCTTCAAAAACATTTGCCTGAGGTTTTTGCCAAAATCGACAAAATAATCGGCACAAAAGATTATGTCAATTTTAAACTGACCGGCGTGCTTGCCACCGATCACAGTTACGCAAGCGGGAGTGGCGCGTATTCGCTGCAAAAGTGCAGTTACGACTCAAGTTTCGTCACCGCTGCTGGAGTTCCCGAATCGGTTTTACCCGCAATTGTGGCGTCAACTGAAATTCTAGGCCCGATTCTGCCGGATGTGGCGAAACAGCTTGGGCTTTCAACGAAAACATTGGTTGCCGCTGGTGGTGTCGACAATTCCTGTATGGCTGCCGGTGCTCGGGCTTTTGCGTCCGGCAGATGTTACGCTTCGCTTGGTTCGTCGTCGTGGATTGCGGTATCAAGTGAAAAGCCGATACTCGACACGGAGACTAAACCGTATGTGTTCGCTCACGTTGCACCGGGACAATTTGCTTCCGCACTTGGACTTTTTTCAACCGGCACTACTCTACGTTGGGTGCGTGACAACTTTTGTTCTGCTTTGGCGTCAGAGGCAGCAACCCGTGATATCAACGTGTATGAAGTAATGATGGAATACGCCGGCAAATCCAATGTGGGAGCGAATGGACTGATAATGAATCCGTCACTTGCCGGCGGCTCGTCATTTGATCCCTCGCCGAAGCTTCGCGGCGCGTTTTTGGGACTTGACTTGTCGCACACACTGCCTGATATCATTCGGGCAACGCTTGAAGGCATAGCCGTTAACATGAGATTGTTGCTTGACTCGTTCCGAAAAATGATTACACTTCAAGATATGACTTCACTGCAAAACGAAATGTTGGTTGTCGGCGGCGGAGCCATTAGCGAAGTGTGGCGTCATATTTACGCCGATGCAATGCGGATAAGTATTGAGAAAACCAACGTCAACCAAAATGCTGCTGCACTCGGAGCCGCAGCCGTTGCCGCAATTGGTGCCGGAATTTGGGACTCGTTCGACAAGATTGACGCAGCACACAATGTCGAATCTGTCTTGACACCAAATGAGCAAAACGCCGCTGTTTACGACTCGATTTTACAACGCTTCGAGAATGCCAGGCAATTTTTAGCCGGATTTTGAGCTTTATGCCGTTGTACAATATAATGGTAATATTTCAATAACAAAAAGGACTTCACCATGACGCAGAAATTATTCGATTTAACAGGCAAATCAGCATTGGTAACCGGCGGTTCGGTCGGGATCGGAAAAGGTTACGCAACCGCTCTTGCACAAGCGGGCGCGGATGTGGCAATTGTAGACATTGACGAACGAACCGGGATGAAAACCGCCAAGGAAATCGAATCGCTCGGTGTCAAGTCGATGTTCGTGAAATGTGACGTCACCAAAAAAGATCAGGTCGAATCAATGGTGTCACAAATTGTCCAAAAGTTCGGCAAACTCGACATTGGCGTTAACAATGCCGGTATTGGAATACTGGGGGCGGACGAAGATTTTTCGATCGAAGACTGGAACAAAGTGATTGGTGTCAATTTTACCGGTATGTTTCTTTGCTGCCAAGCGGAGGCGAACCAATTCAAACGTCAGAACCCGGTGCAAGGCAAGATTATCAACACGGCATCAATGTCGGCTCGTATCATGAATTGCAACGCTTCGTACAACGGTTCGAAAGGTGGTGTCGTAGCAATGACGCAGATGCTTGCCGCAGAATGGGGCCAATATAACATCAACGTAAACTGTATAAGTCCGAGTTATATTTTGTCACCAATGCACGCTTCAACGCCGGTTGAAGTGAGAAAACGTATTCGTGAGTTGACACCGCTCGGTTATGTGCAGCGTCCAGAAGACCTGTACGGTGCGGTTGTGTTTCTTGCCTCGGACGCTTCTAATTACGTGACGGGGCACGACCTGCTTGTTGACGGCGGCCACACGTTAAACGCTTGGTTGACGCCACTTGGTCGTTCTGTTCCGCCGCGAGTTTCCGAGAAGGAAGAAATCGTTCAGCTGAAAAAGGACCTTGATGCACTGGAACTTTCTTACGACGAAAACGGTATCAATCCTGACTTGCACCCGGAAATCGCAAACGCTTTCAAGGCCGCTTTTGGTCTGTAATGTCGTCCCCAAGGCTAACAATTATCACTCCGAGCAATTAATGCCTGAACGGCAGGCACTTTACGCTTGGACGGCAGGTCCCTTAACGGTCGCCTTGCGGAGTATAATTTGGTAACTTTTGCTCGGCGAAAATCTGGTCGAAAACGGTTAAACGTGGCCTTCCATTAATCATTGGAATGGTAAGCATTTCCTCGCCGATCAACGGTTTGGCGTATTTTACGAACTCGTCGGAAACGTCATTTCCGCTGGGTAAAATCCAGTCTTTTGGAAATGTCCGTTCACTATTCGCAACGTCCATTAACGGAACCTTGTCATAAGTTACGCTGTAAATCGGTCCGGTGTCACGCAATATTGTAGACATGAAACCACCCTGTCCAGTTGCGGCAAGCTCAACCGCTTTCTGCCCGAGCCGAAACGCTTCGTCCAAATCGACATTGGATGCGTAAGCCATTGAGTGGCGTTGATCCGTGCCCGGCACGTTACAGCGTGCGTTTCCTTTGACCGCGAGTCCCGATTGGTTCAAATGGTTTACGATAATTTGGGCAACCGTAACTTCACTCGAACTGAAACTTGTGTGCCCGAACGAGTCGAGTTTCTTACCGATTTCGCCAACGTCGAAGCCTTCACTTACCACGACAACGCATCGGCCACGCTTTCTGAGCATGTCGTTTACTTGATCGGTGAGTTGGTCAAGCGAGAAATGTGATTCCGCCAAGTAAATCAACAGCGGCATTTCGCGATTCGGGTCGGCAAGACGTGCGGCTGCAGGTATGAAACCGATTTTTCTGCCCATTGCTTGCAAAACCAAAACCGGATCGGCTGGCGAAGAACCTTTATTTTCCTCGTTGGCATAAGCGACTGCGTGCATCCAGTATTTCGCTGCACTGGCGTAACCCGGTGTGTGATCTATTAACTTAAACGCTGCGTCGCCGACGTCGTTGTCAATTGTTTTCGGAACACCAACCGCCTGAATTTCGATCCCACGTTCCGAAGCGAGTTTGGCAATTTTATTTGCCGTATCCATTGAGTCGTTGCCGCCGTTGTATAAAAAATACCCGATGTTATGCGCACGGAACACCTCGATTATCCGTTCAAAATCTTCTTGCTGATGTGAACGGAGTTTATACCTGCACGTTCCAATTGAGCCAGCAACCGGTGTGTACCGTAAAAGTGCAACTTCTTCTTGCGGTTGCACTGAAAGATCAATTAACTCTTCTTTAAGAACGCCTTCTATCCCATGTACGGCACCGTAAACGGTACCGATACAATTAAAGTCACGTGCCGATTCTATCACCCCACGAAGCGAACTATTTATCACACATGTCGGGCCGCCGCTTTGCGCTACAATTAAGTTTTTTTTCATAACTATGATTTACCGGATGAAAAATGAATGTAACCGAATCTAGGTGAGCAGGTGATTCGAAATTATCTAACTTCTAACTTCTAACTTCTAACTCCCTTGTTATTGTGGTGCCACTTGCGGCTGAACGTTTTGTTGCGGCATGATTTGCGGCAACAAGTTTTCGGGCGGGTTCTCAGGCTGATTTAACGATTCAGCTCTTATGTCTTCAGGCTGAAACTGTAAATAAGTCTCAGGAGTAGCAACTTTGAGGCACCGAATCGCAAATGTATAACTCCACGGGTATCCTTTACTGGTCGGATTCGGCGTTGGTGTCGGTACATAAACCGAATAAAGCCGTTTGGCTTCCAATTGCTGTTTCAACTTATAAATCACGCTTGGTTCACGAACCATTGCGCTGACCACAATTTGTCCGCTGTAATAATTTCCGTAAGCTATTCTCGGTATCGGCCCGGATATGAACTCAATTCTGTTTACAATCATGTCCTGCTGGTCCGGGAAAAGCGGAATTATATCCCGCAATGTGTCGAGCCAGACAGTGTCCGCTTTGTCGAGCATATCCGCATTATTAAGAACCATATACGGAATCGACAATTGGTTGTACGAAATTATGAGTTCTTCATTTTGCTTCTTTAACTTTGTCAGCTTGGCGTCAAGTTTTTTCAGTGCTTTTTTGTTCCAGGAATACGCACCGTAACTGGCCAACAAAAACAAAACCACTAAAAGCAGCATTGCCGGTACATAGTTCGGCGGTTTGGGTTTCGATTTCGGATGTAGAAGGTCGATTTTCGGTTTCTTGTTCGGCAATTCGCACAAAATCATGCCGACAAGTGAAGCGAAACTGCTTGGCAGATCCGGAATTAAATTTTGCGGTGTCTGCACCAATGTAAACGGGTCAAGCACCAACAGTTCACGGTCCAGCGCACCCAGTTTTTCAATTAGGGCGGCGTGTTCTTCATTGCCGTCCTGGTCTTTTGACGCTAAAACACAAATTCGGCCAATTGGTTCATCGGCGTCTTCTTGTGTTCCGGCAGCAAGCGTTCGTTTAATTTCACCGAGAATCCGGTCATGCGTTTCAGAGATTACACCCGGAAGTTTAACACTACGAACATATTGCGTCTTACCTGCGTTTACAACGACTAAGTCGAGTTCGTTGACAAGCAGGTTAACCAGTAACGTTGGAGGCGAATACTTTGCCGCTCCAGTTGCGGTGTCACCTACGACACTACCAGCAACGGCTTGAACGCCGCTTTCGGTGTCATCCTGTGAATTACCACTAGCATAATCAGAGGAAGCGACGCCCAGACTTTCGTAATACTCAAGAATTTCAGCTGCCGCAATTGCCCGGTATTCGATTTTGTCCGGCTTGCGATGTGCCGCACGACCAATTGCCCGAACTGATTTAAGCTGCTCACGGTTTAAAGTTACCGTAACCAACTTGCGTTGCTGCTTCGGATCGTCTGAAAGCAGAAGAAAATCAATTGGCTGCGAATCTGTAAAATTCGGCACCTCCCTGATCGCTTGGTTTTTAAGGAGTTCGGGGATTTCCTCATTTTTTGCGGGAGGCAACGTGAAATAAATCACTTCCGCACTAGAGCTACTTAACCCGAAAATAGTTTGAGCGGCTCCGACTTTGTTGCTTTTCAAGAGCCGATCAAGGGCGTTTCCAACATTCGTAACAAATGGGGAGTTGGACTTGAAAGATTTGTCTTGCTCCTTGGTTTGTTCTTTGTTTTGTTCCGGTTTTGGCTCAGTAGGAGGAACCGCGTCATTTTCGGCTGGTGCTTCAGACGGAACCGTTACTTTCTCCGATCCCGCTTTGATAACGGACAGTTTATCTTTGCTTATGTTGCCGAGTATGAAGCGAACTTCAAATTCGTCCCAATCGACTGCGAGAAATCTGCCCATTGTCAGTTCACCGCCTTTCTTCAATAAAAGACTCTGAGTCGAAATCGCGCCAAACCATTGGGCGTCTGTGTCTGGACTCAATTCTTAAGACGACTTCACCGTTCTGGAAAATTCTGACAGTACCGCCCGACTGGCTGACAGCAACGGCAATTGCGTTGGTACTTCTGCTTATCGCAGCGGCGGCCCAGTGCCGAGCTCCCAAACCTTTCGATACGGTTAACATCGTGGTGTTGGTTTCGAGATACCGACATGCGGCTTCGACTGTTCCGTCTGGTGCAATGATAAACGCACCATCAAGTTGTGCCACTTCTTTAACACCCTCACGAACTTTCGGATCTCCGATATACCGCTCCTTTCGATGATATCCCCGAACAGGATCAAAACCGGCGGGCTTGCTTTTCAACAAGACGTTTCTGGTGTCACCAACGACGAAAAGCGTTCCGACCATGCTGCCTTCACGACCTTCCTGCGCAATTTCAAGAGCGAGGTCAACGACCATTTTAAGCGTTTTAAGCGGCACTTTAGTCTGCAGCATTCTGAGATCACGACCTGACAAACGATCAAGGTGTTCGCCGAGGTTTATAATACTTATCGAATCGTAAAGCGACGCGTCGAAATCGCTGTAAAGGGCCACTACTCTCGAACCGTGCGGAATGTAATCGTTTGCAACCGCTTCCAGAATTGCATACGTTATACGATCTGAAAGCGAATTTTCATTGTAATGCGGTGTCGTAAAACCACAAAAATCGTTTGCTTGCGCATCCACCAAAACGGACTCCGTAATCGCAGTGACAATGACTTTGGTGTCACCGCATAATTTACGCAGTCTCCCCCAATCAACAGGCCCATCAACCAGCATAAGCAAAGAAGAGGCGTTCATGTCGTGTGTGGCACGAATCGCAAGTTCAAGCATCTGCTTAAAATGATCGGTAAATTTTAGGGGTTCCATTTTGTAAAGGAGTTAGGAGACAGGAGTTAAGAGTTAGGAGGGGATGTTTAGCCGCCGACTTTAGGTCTGCGTGGTAGGAGTTAGTGCTGATTTTCTGTACTATCTGTTTTCTTTCAGGTCGGCAATGTAAAAACTGCCGTAAGTGTGTACGCGGTCTTTTTTGTGAAGTTCGGCAGCCAACTCTTTGTTATAACTCAGGTAATCCGAGAGATTTTTACTGGCACCATTTTTTGTAACAGGAACCGTATCAATATATTCGGTTCGAAGTCCACCGCTTCTCCAAAGGATTCTCGTTTTTGGAGCCGCCCGATCAAAAATCGCGTCCCATTCTGAAACGAGAGCGTCGTAAAGTTGGTCGGACAACCAATCCATGTGATCCAAAAGAACGAACCGCGAAATCTTTACGTCCGTGTCAGTTGTCCGCAAGAAACCTTCAACCGTATCAGTGTGAACCGAAACGCGGTCAACTAACCCACCTTTAAGTGCGTTGAAGTTCGCTTCTTCCAGATATTCTGGACAACAAGTGTTCGTATATTTACCAGTTGCGTACACACGCCAAAAATAATTATCTGAAATTGGCAGCTCACCGAAAACCGAGTCGAGGCAGTCTTGCACGAATTTCACAATTCCGCCGTCATACTGCTTTTCAATCTGCAATCTCTGCGCTCTCGGCACACCGAGCATTGAAAGCGTTGTGTCCCGATTCATCAGGAATTTTATTATGCGCGACCAAAGTTTCTTGCGAATCGTGCCGAACCAAATGTCTTTTTGCTCTTCAATGGTTTTCGCGTCCAAAATCGCATTTACATCTTTACGAAAATGACCGACTCTGTCAATGTAAAGCTTGATAATGCGAGCAAATGCTCCAGCTGTACCGCAGAAATAGAATGATTTCCGCTTCCCGTCAAAATACTTCGTGATTTTTTTGTCCCAATACCCTTGCGCCCACTCGGAAAGCGAGGAACGAAGTTTTTCTTTATACAATTCCTTCGCTCCCGAAAGGTGTGCGTTTCCAAACATTTTGAAAAACGTGGGGTAATCAAGATTCTTGATGCCGGCAATTTTCAGTTCTAGCAACGCATTTTGTCGAGGATTCATGTCTACAGCGTAAACGTGATTTAATCCAGTCAGTGCGTAAGAAAGTGCGTTGCAACCGGCCGAAGTGATTACCAACAAATTGTCTTCCGGCGTAAGTTCCAGAGCGACTTTGTCGAGACGTGGGTCTTCCCAGCAAGTATTGTATACGAGGTTGTTTCCGTGAACCATACGAAACACCCGACCACTGACCCAATCTCCTAATTTTTTCATATATATTACTTGGTATGAATTAAAATTATTATTAAATAATAGACTTCAGACAAAAGATGTTAGACGTTAGGTATCAGACTTCAATAATTATGTCTAAATCTTATATGGGAACTTTGGTAGGCCAGTTTATTACTCCCCGGAGCAGGGCTCCGGGACTAATTATGATACGACTTTCAGAGAAAGTCGCCTACCTTCGAATCTATGTTACGCTTTAATCTGGAACCCAGAGTTTTGATGCCGGAGCCGCAGCTGGCGTTTGCTCACCGACAAGTGGTGTGCCGTGTTCAACAGAACCTGCAGGTCCCATATTTTCCGGCGCCATACCCATTCGAGCGGGCGTTCCGTCCGGGTTGAGCCAACCAAATTGGACGAAAAGCCGTTGAAGCATTCGCATTACTTGCTGTTCGTTTCTGTGAGTGTTCAAAATGTGCGTTATAATTTCACCGCCTTTTTCTGTTTCGCCCGCCGCAAAAAGTAGCGGTATTTCATGCACATTGAAAATTCCGTCCGATTCTTTGGCTTCGGCAGCTTCGTTTTTACCCTGGTCAATGTAAAGTTGAGCCTTTTCACGGTCTGATTTTAACAATGCGTCGAACATGAGCATTAAAACCGCTTCTCTTCTTATTTCGTAAGGTACTTTCGAGAACGGAAATTCCAAGAGTTCCTTGCAGAACGGTAAGCCTGCTCGGGTGTCATGTGTAAACCCAACTGCACGCACACCTTGAATAAGCGAATCCAAAGGCAAAGATTTTACGTCAATACGGTGCCAACGCCAACGCGGCACTTCGTCCAAAAATGTTGGCGGGTAACCAGCAGTTTCAGTCGCTTCCTTTTTGTCCGCTTCCGAAACGCCCGACTTGGCGTCTTCTGCATCGCGGGAAAACTGCGGCGGAACCGGAATTATACCGTAAGTAGGCAGTCCCAAATGAGTACGCAAATCGTCGCAAAGTGACTCCGAAAGCCGCTCCGCTGCCCAAAAATCAATTACTTGAATAACACCCAGTAATCTGACGTGATATTTCGGGTCTTTTGCTGCGTCAATTGGTGTTTTACCGTCAAGTAAACCGAGCGGTAAATTACACCAGGAGTCGAAAAATTCTTTTTCGAATATTTGCTGTACTTTTTCATGTACGGCATTGGAATCACCAACAGTATTCTGGTCAACAACATAACGCGGATGCAACCGGGCCAAAGTTCCAGAAAGAGAGCTAACTTTTACCGGCTCGTCCCAGCTGGTAATCCAATCGGCCAACAATTCTTTCAAAAACGAAACTGCTTTGGCTTGATTGAAACTGTTGATACCGGTCAATTCCAATTTCGCGTCTCTGTCAGTCTGCTTGCCGAAAAGGAAACAGTCGCAAAGGTGCGTACTTATCGTTTCAGCGGTAAGTTCCTGGCCTTCTTCGAGAAGCGGACGATCCATCAACGCAAACGCACTTTTTGGCGGTGCCTGATCGTAATCGGTAAATTCACGAATATCAAACGAAATCGTTTGAAAATGTTTGTTCGAAAGCAAGATTTCCTGAACTTTTTCTGCATCACTTATTGTACAACTTACAACAAGGGTGTCTACAATATCACCAAGTGGGTCAGGAATCATGCAGAGTCGTAAAAGTTCGACATCTGCGGCGTCTTCCAAGGTAACATTTGGGCATGCGATATATCTTGAGCATGCTTCAACAGCACCACTTATGTTTCCGAGACAAATTCTCAGAAGAGCGATATTTTTCCAAAGTTCCGGCCATTTATCAGCTTGGTCCGAAAGAGATTCGAGAATAGCCAATCCTTTTTTCCAACGAGCCGAAGCAATGTAACTTGCTCCTTTATTAAAAGTTTCGGCAGCAGCGAAATCAGCCGGACACCGGAGATTAAACGACATCTCTTTCGCAATTATTGGCAACTGCGACCTGTAAGCACGTAAGTAAAGACTGACACCCTGATCCAGAGTCTGTTCAAAAAGCTGCAATTGTCGAGCAATGCACAGTGCCGGAATAATGTTTCCGTCCGATAACGCTTTTTCGCCAACTACCAACAGCCCGGTCAAGAGTGAACTGTGAATAGAGGATTCGTCCCAACGTTCGATTCCGTCAATAATCGTCGAAATCGCTTCGTTCCACTGGTCGCAGAAAGAGTAAGAAATAGCAAGTTCCGACGCGGCCAGAGCGTTATTTGGTTCACGTTCGAGAAAAGCCTTTGCCGTTACAACAGCTTCATCCCAACGTTCAAGAGAACGCAGCATTGTAAGCTTCGCGGCGGTTAAACAAGCGCAATCCGGCTTGCTCTTTTCCAATTGTTCAATGTAAGCTAGACAAGCGGCGTTTTGCTCGTCTTCCATCATTTTCTCTATCTGTTGCAGTTCTTTAATCATATCTGGGCAACAGAAGCGGATTTTTTTTTCACGTCCACCAGGACAATACGAATAGGCGTCCAAAGGCATAGATAAAGCGTTGTTTAATTATTATACCATGCGTAGTCTT
>JBOFQC010000620.1:0-1532 GCA_051660725.1 Thermoguttaceae bacterium | reverse complement strand
TTACCGTTTGTGAAATGCCGCCTCTTTATGGTTAACGGAACTGATGATTTTGCGTATCCGCTGGACATTCACCGTGAAAGTTTCGAGTTGGCACCAGATGCAGATGTACGGCTGCAGGTCGCAATGAACCATTCGCATGTTGCCGGCTGGGTACCGAAAGAAATAGGAGCTTACGTTGATTCGGTTTTGTGCGGCGGCGAACCGCTTCCTTGCCTGGAGCAAATAAAAATGGAGCCGGCAAAAAACGGTATCACTGTTTCCGCACATATAAAATATGATGCCAAACCGGAAGCGGCAACGTTATATTACACATCCGACAAAGGCGGTTATAATGAAAATAATCAGTGGCAGGTAAGAAAATGGGAATCAATCCCGGCGAAAATTGAGGGTGACACAGTGACGGCAATTTTACCAGCCGATATCATCGTGACGCCGGTCAGATTTTTTTTAGAAGCTCGTGATAACCGCGGATTGACCGCTTCAACGCACTACGAAATTACTCCTGATAATAATGTCGGACAGCTTGCGATTCCGTCACTTTCAAACGCACATGCGCACAATGATTATTGGCATAAACGTCCGCTCATTGATGCGTTGGAACAAGGATTCTGCAGTGTTGAAGCTGACGTTTTCCTGATCGGCGAAAAACTACTCGTCGGCCATGACATGTTCGAGTTGAGGCCGGAACGCACTCTTGAAGCTCTTTATTTGCAACCACTTCTGGCACGGACTCAGAAATATGACGGAAAAGTATTTCCCGATGCGCAAGATTTTTATCTTTGGATTGATTTGAAAACGGACGGTAACGAAATGTACACGGTTCTTTCCGAAACGCTTTCAAAATATCAGGACATGCTTACACATTTTACACCTGACGGGAAGATGCAAAAACGTGGCGTCACCGTTATCATAAGTGGAAGTACACCACGCGAAAAAATTCTTAACGAAAAAAACACTCGTTATATGTCAATTGACGGGCGTCAAAGCGACTTCGGATCGGAAATTTCGAGCGATTTCATTCCAGTGATTAGCGAACCGTGGGGTTCACATTTCACATGGAAGGGGAACGGAGAAATGTCCGCTGAGGAATTAGAAAAACTACGTGAATACGCAAAACAAACCGGTGTAAAAGGTCGTAAATTACGTTTCTGGGGTACGCCTGACAAACCGGAAGTTTGGGGAACCGCGTATAAAAACGGCGTGTATTTTATTAACACCGACAAATTGCCGGAACTGCGTGAGTTTCTGTTAAAAACCGATAAGCCGTAGCCGAGTGATGGAATTCTGTAAAATTAAGTGCGGCCAGTACTTCAAGTTACTTGGATGTCGAATAAACAGAAAATATCAACGGATGTTTTGCATATATTTCACCTATTCCCCACCTCGACGTAAAGCTAGAATTTGGGTATATTGACGACAAAGTACGGAGTCTCCTAGGTGAAATCCGAGATTATTGTTTTAATGGTTAGGAGTTAGACTTCAGGTAATTTCGAATCACCTGCTCACCTGCTCACCTGCTCACCTGCTCACCT
>JBOFQC010000619.1:0-1574 GCA_051660725.1 Thermoguttaceae bacterium | reverse complement strand
TTCTTTGGCAAAAACGGGTCTCGAAAAGGTAAAAAAAGCCGTAATTTCTTAAAAAAGTTATTAATTCTCACGAAGCCGTCTAAGTTAGAATTTAGAATTTAGAATTTAGGAGTAGGTGAGCAGGTGATAAGTCTCATTTTTCCTGTTCACCTGCTCACCTAACTCCTATCTCCTTAGCGATTATCACCAAATTTCAAGCCGCGAAACTTACGTGGCTATTTCTGTTTAATACTGCGTTTCTTGCTTATTTTTTCTTTTTGGAAAAAAATTTTTGCAGAGTTGAAAATGGGCAAAAAAATGTGTATAATGCTACTTTACTTTTATTATAAAGGATAAAAAGGATAAGTCGGCTGCATTTGTCGGCTGTATTGGCATATAAAATTCGTACATAAATATTATTTGTTAAATAAGAAAAACCATCTAACCTTTCAGCTTCCAAAATGATTAACATTGAAGTGAATGGACGGAAAGTCCAAGCCGTCGAAAACGAAATGCTTTTAGACACATTGCGTCGTATCGGTATTCACGTGCCGACGCTTTGTTATATTGACAATTTGCCCCCGAACGGTGCTTGTCGTATGTGTGTTGTGGAAGTTGAAGGGCAACGTAATTTGGTTCCGAGCTGTGCGTTTCCTGTTTTTGAGGGGATGAAAGTAAAAACACACTCTACACGAGCCGTTGAAGCTAGAAAAACAATTGTTGAGCTTCTCTTGGCCGACCACCCGGAAGACTGCTTTTATTGTGAACGTAACGGTAATTGCCAACTTCAGGACCTTTCGGAGCAACTCGGAGTCAGAAGTAAGCGGTACGTCGGTTCAAAAGATATGTATCCGCTTGACACATCCGGCGAATCGATTATACGTGACCCTTCCAAGTGTATCAAATGTGGAAAATGCGTCCGTGTTTGCGAGGAAATACAAGGTGTCGCGTGTATTGACTTCATCAACCGCGGTTCGAAATCCGAAGTTGGTACCGCTTTCAATGAAGGCTTGAACATTTCCAGCTGCGTAAACTGCGGCCAATGTGTTGTCGCGTGTCCAACCGGCGCACTTATTGGCAAGTCACACGTTGAAAGAGTTCTAAACGCTTTGGAAGACCCGACAATGCACGTGGTTATTCAACACGCGCCTGCCGTTTCAATCTCGGTTGGTGACGAGTTCGGTATTCCAGTCGGAGTTGACGTAATGGGTGTCATGCATGCCGCATTGCGAAGACTCGGTTTCAAACACGTTTTTGACACCAGCTTCAGTGCCGACTTGACGATCATGGAAGAAGCAAATGAATTGGTTAATCGTGTCAAAACCGGCGGCGTTTTGCCAATGTTTACAAGTTGTTCGCCGGGCTGGATTAAATTCGTTGAAACATTTTATCCGACATTTATTCCGAATCTTTCTTCGTGCAAAAGCCCGCAGCAGATGTTGGGTGCGGTAATTAAAACATATTTTGCCGAGAAGGAAAAACTTGATCCGCGTAAGATTTTCAGCGTCTCGGTAATGCCGTGTACAGCGAAAAAGTTTGAAGCCAGCCGTGCGGAAATGGGCCGAGACGGTTACCACGACGTTGATGCCGTGTTA
>JBOFQC010000618.1:0-4166 GCA_051660725.1 Thermoguttaceae bacterium | reverse complement strand
CCAACATTGACTGCTTACCCTGGCACGGTGCGTACCACCGAAAACAATACTTTTAGGTGCGCCAACGTCGTCTCGGTTCAAACAAGTTGCCGGAAACGACTGCAATAAATGAAGTTCAATAAGTTTCATTAATTATCTTTGTCTTTCGTTTAACATACATGGCGTCATACTTCAGGTGCGTCAGGTTTCAGCAGCAACATTCCGAAGCCGAAGCCTTTCGCGCTGCCGATTCCATTTTGGTATGTTTCAATGAATTTGCAGCGGTCTGACACCGTCAGTGTTCCTGAAAAATCGACGCTTAGGTGAAAGCCGTGTTGGTTGGTTGTTTTTTTATAAAAATACTCACGAACAGGCGGTGAACACGACAAATTACTGGTGTCAAGCTCAAATCCATGTAGTTCTGCTTTTCGTGTAATCCAATTACGCAACTCGTCTTCCCGAAACAGTGATATTCGTTTCCCTTGTTTTGCTCTTGCATTAGTTAGCGGGTCACGGTTTACAGTTTTCTTCGTCGGGTTCGCACGCAAAGTAAAGTAATAACGGGAGTGTTCGAGAAATGTTGACGCCACTGGTTTTGTCTGCCAATTTTCAACCCAGTCCGGTTTTCGAGGCTCTGTACACGAAAGTATCCAAACGCAATAACGCTGATTCTGCCGGTCTACACGTGTCAAAAATTCGCGTTCCCTGTTAGAATTGACAGAAAAACAACGCCAGATTTCCTGGTGCCAATCATACGAATTTCCAATTTTGTGCCGCAGTGCCGTATCATATAATATAAATGCCTGCGTTAAAAAAAGGGGTGTCATTGAGTCCTCTTCATTATTCGTAACCGTTCACGGTTTTTTTAAGGAGTTAGGAGTTAGGTAATTTCGAATCACCTGTCACCTGCTCACCTATAGCATTATTCATGTTCATATATTTCGTCATGCTCACTTAAATCATCCGTTTCAGATACGGCGTCATTAATACCCAAAAATTCGTTTTTGTCTGCTGGTTCACGAACTCCCCAAAATTCGTGAGCCCAACGCATTTTGACATTTGGGTCCCAAAAAAATAAGTCGTCAATAAGCGAGAGATACGGAATTCTTATGTTTTTGAGCTTTGCTGCCGAAATGACACCACGAAGTAGTGAACAAACTTCTTCAGACGTGTCACAAGTGAGGATCCGCCGAAATCGTGATTCAAACGATGCAAGGGCGTCACTTATATTCTCCGCTCCACGTGCGGCTATCATTCGCATCACGGTTCCCATATTGGGGTTGGATTCACTGCTTTTTCGGAACAACGGATGAGTTGCAAATGCGGCACCTACTGTTTGAAAAATCGTTCGGTGTTTTTCATCGTCAAGAAAACAAAACCGTCCGATATGTTTCCACGAGTAATGCGCAGTCAACGAGTTGAAACCCTTCCGCAAATCTGCCATTATGCCGGTGTTTCTCTCGTTCTTCTGAAGAAATTCAATAAACTCTTCTCGACTGGACAATTTGTCGCTCACGTGTGACCTCTCTGACTAACCGATTACTTATATATACGCTGATACCTAGTAGTTCTGTGTTCGCCTACCATATCCACCAACTTGCGTTGACGGCTCGCTATTCAACGCTGAACCATTATTCCTAAAGGTATGCTAACTGATTTCTGTTTCCTTCCGGTTCATGAAAAGGGGGCGTTTTCCTGCCGTGTACGCCTGGATTTGTCGCGGGGTTTCATGTGGACAAACAACTTCGTATGCGCCGCACTTTGCTTTGTATATGGTATCACGCCACGCTCTCATTGATTTTTCTTGCTCGACATTGACAGCTCTCTGTTCATCATCCGCAATGTTTTGTAGCGGAATTTCGTTACTTCGGGCAGCCACACTTGCCACTTCGATCAATTCGTGGTGTCGTTGATCCAAAAACGCCCAGAAGCAATTTTTTGCTTTGGCTACCTTGTCGGGTACGACTTTTTTCGAGTCAAACTTCATTCGGCTGCAATACTCTCTCACCGCAAAAACAATTTGTGTCTCGGCTTGCTGTGCGATGTTCAAACCGTTTTGGTAAGCAGTGATACCGTTTTCACTGAACAAACAAGTCGAAAGCGAAAACAACCATTCGCAGGAATCCAGTATCTTCGCTTTGTCCGACAAGACGCCGCCGACCCAAAGCGTATATTTGAAATCTTTGGCATCCGCTGACTTGAGGTTGCGTAAATTATTCAGCGCATAAGCACTTCCTAAGCCTTTGTTTGTTTGGGCCAGAATACCGCAAATACTTCTCCAGGGATGCCGGGACGGGTCGGCCCGAATGTATTTTTGCTCCTCGTTTTTTGTTTCAGGATTTATGACAACAACAGAACCTGCCGGATCACGGTATTGCGGAAGTTTTGGATAACTACAAGCATTCGCAAGGGTTAGGCAAATTAAATCATCCGCAACCAACATGCACCTGCTTAATGGCACCAATCTTCCAAGTAAAGTTGTCGTTGCGTTTTCCCACGCTTTTTGATCCGAAACGTCGGCTGGAAAATGATCCCAGATCGGGCAACCGATTTGTCTGGAATGCTTGCCGTCTTCAACCCAGGATGAAAATGGCACCATGTTCCAATGAATAGTCGCAAGCATATTCACGCCGATCAGAATCGAGTGGAGCATTGACGCTTCGATGCTCGGAGAATCTGTACTCGAACCTTTTCCGAGTGTCTCTTTTCGATTCCACAAAGTGGTGCCAATACGACCACCAGGTGAAAAATTCTGGAACATCAAAATCTGCAACGCGACCCAATCAGGGCCGTGTTCGCGACCTTTTTCACGAGAATCCTGATCGAATAAAGTGTGATTTGTTCCTGACGCCAATCCGAAATCGAGTGAGTCAGTCTTGCTGTTATTTGTCGCTTTCAGCTCATGAGCAGGGACCTGTAGAAAAGGTTTTTCGCCGAACAAAAAAAATTTATCGCGTCTTTTTTCCAAATAATTTTCAACAGAGTCGGCAATATCTTCTTTGCAGTTCGTCCAATCTTCATGTGTGGCGGGACCGTTTAATGCAGCCTGAGCAATACAGACGAGTAACCGCATAAGTGCAATTCGCTGCGGAGAACCAACCGCAAGGTCTGCGAGTCGTTCCGCTTGTCTGAACAGTTCTAAAAGTCCAACTTTTTTTTGCCAACCTGTCAAGTCGACAACTGGAATCCATGCTTCATCCAGCAAGTTGTAAGAGTTCTCTCGTGGCATACTTGATTGCTTGTGCCATGTAACCGCAAATTAATTTCAGCATGCAATATACTGAAGCGGCTATGAAATTCAGGAAGACGTTACTACGTAACCGATTTTTTGAAAGAAAAGAAAGAAAAGAAAAATGCGGCGTGGCTCTTTATCCAACGTGGATAATATAGCACGACCTGAACCAATGTTCAATATGTTCGAGATGTCGGGTGCCATTTAAAAAATTTAAAATTTTCCAAAGGGCTTTCAGGCTTGGGTAATATACCTGAGCCCGGCATGGACGGGAACCTTCCGTTCAGGCATAAGTAGCTTCGCGTGAAGTGTCCCGCCTCCCGCGACCTGCCGCCGAGGCGTGAACGACCTGCCGTCGAGGCATGAATAGGTCGGCTCTGTTCCGGAGTTTTTCAATGTTTGGCGCTGATTATCTTCTGCTTACCCTACATTGGAAAACATGCAATTTATTCTGGGCGACAGTATAAATACTCATTTTTTCGGCTGTAAAACAGGAATCACACCACGGGTTGACTTGGCAAATGCGTACAGAATTGGTACTTCCGCCCAAACCGGGGCAATGTCTTTCGGTCTGAAACCTAGCATACCGGACTGCGGGTCAAGCGTCGGAGCCCGACCCGTTGCACTCATTGGTATGTATTTAACAACCGATGCGAACTGTTCCGCTGTTGTGACGATCTCCGGTGCATACTGCTTTAACAGTTTACGGACCTCGTCTGAGGTGTCGTCTACACGTTTAGTCGCAAACCCGGAAAGCACGCTTCGGTAAATTGGATTTGCTGATTCCTTTTCCGACGCAGTAGTTTGCGTCCCGTTTGAAACATTGTCACTTCCTTGATAAGTCGGCGTGTTCGGTTCATTATCATCTTCAAACGGATTCCAGTTGAAATCGTCAAAATTTCCGCTTTCAATATTGCCGTTTCGTTCAGATTTATTACCGTTTACAGCACTTTCG
>JBOFQC010000617.1:0-3134 GCA_051660725.1 Thermoguttaceae bacterium | reverse complement strand
ACCGGCATCATCCATCGAAAAAGAGTTTGTCGAGCAAGCGAAAGTTGGCGGGCTGGAGTTTTGAATTTTTAATGGAATTGATACACGGAACGCTGGAAGAAGCCGGAAAATAAAGAAAAAAACGTGCGCACGCCCTGGTAATAACAACGGTATCATGGATGCGGGTGAGGGCATTTTGGAATTTTCGTACATTATTGATGCGAAGGGAAATAAGACTCATGCAACGGAAAAATTCTGGACAGAGTATGGTCTACAAAAGAATGAAATCGACTGGCGGTACGATGACTTGGGTCGGTTGGTGCGTGAGGCGTTCGACCATTACAATGATGAGTTCGACCAAACCAGTGAATGGGTTTACGATTTGGTCGGCAATCGTTTGCGGCAGACAATCGACAAAGGCAATGATGGCACGATTGATGAAACGACAAATTATTCTTATGATTCCAACGACCGTTTGACACTGGAAACATCGGGTTCAAAACAAACTCAATACGGTTACGACCATACGCAACAAACTGGCAAAATCGTTACAGACAATGGAGTTCTTGTATCGGAAACTACTTTCGAGTACGACGTTCAAGGTCGAATGTCGGTCGTTACAATCACAACGGCAAGTGGAATTGAAAAAACGACTTACGGATACGGAGCCGATGGAATCCGAGTTTCGGCAACACACGAAAAAGATGGTGTTGTTACAAAAACTGAGTATCTGAATGACGCAAGAAGTTTGACTGGCTATTCTCAAGTTCTACGGCAAACAGAAACAGTCGATGGTGCTGTTACGAAAACTGTTTCTTATGTGATAGGACACCAGAGAATTTCGCAAACCATAGAAAGCGCAACAGAAAATGTAACGCACTTCTTTACGTTTGACGGGCATGGAAGTACGAGAGTTCTTTTAGACATAACCGCCGCTGTCTTGCAACTCTATTCATTTGACGCTTACGGCAACGCACTTGGATTTGTACCGTCTGAAGCATTGACAGAATTTTTGTACAGCGGCGAACAATTCGATGCGAAGATCGGTCAGCAGTATCTCCGGGCAAGATATTACGATTCAGCGACGGGGAGATTTAATCGCCTTGACCCATTCTTCGGCAATCTGAGCGACCCGCAGAGTCTGCATAAGTATGTCTACTGCAACGGAAATCCTGAATTTCCACAACTTTTTTTGTAGATGCAAGATATGATAAAAAGAATACATGAAATATGTACTAAAATCCACTCGGAATATAATCAAACGAGAATAAAAGCCATTCAGTCTCTGTCTGATTATTTTAGAGTCCGACAAATATCTGAACGTGATAATGTTGAGACAACATTATGCGCCAATACTTTGTTGGATATTATTCCCACGGAGACCGATGAATCTGTCCTTGATGAAATAATCGATGCATTATTCCTTATTACAGAGGGGGCTTATGTGAAAGCGAACTGGCTCAATCTAGCAAGAAAACCGCTGAAATACCATTACGCCGATGAAAACGACCAAACATCCCGCTGGGAATATGACCTTGCGGGCAATCGGCTGCGGCAAATGATTTTCACTCCCTTCTGAACAGAATAAAGGAGAAATATGGAGCCATCGCGATCACCTGAGAAAATTGACACGAACAAATTAAATCAACCAATTGCTCAAATCCTTTTGCCACAAGTGGTTGCATAGCCAGTCTTACTAAAAGAAGTCCAAGTTTTTATTTGGGGATTTAATTTGGGAGAATTGAGCTGTGAGCATGAAACCGGAGTGTCTTTCTCACCTGATTCTCTCAACAATGTGACAAATCCCGAATTTTCATCGCCGAATTATACGGTCGGTGATTTTGTTTCCGAATTATTAACGGCAAGCAGAATTGACAGTGTGTAAAGTAAAAACTTTTGCGTGCAAGAATAAAACTCCATGACGATTTCCAAAATTAATTAGAGGGTTTTAATAATTGATGTACGCTGCGGTTACAAAAAATTCCAATCCCGAACGCCGCTTGGCGTTTACGAATGGTAGAAAAAACGTAACCAAAATACAACAGTCCCTAACGGGACTAGGAGAAATCACTTTCTACCATAACGCATTATCTACGATGTTGAGGATGAGTAAAAACAATATCCTACACAGATGACTTGGGTATAATAATTATTAAAATACTGCTAACAGGACAGCAGGTTCCACCTTCTTCGGAAGGCGTATCAGTGGTGCCAGTAGTGCTTTTGCTCCCCGAAAAAACAAGAGCCGCACCGACAATTGCCGCTCCAATCCACAGGAATACCTTTTGAAATTGTTGAAAACGAGACGATTTTGGTGTCACAGCGGATTCATCGGTTTCCGCCGCGCAACAATTTTGTGGATTCGTCGGTGTGCCGCCGCAACAACTCGATTTTCTGGCAAAATAGGCTTGGTAAAAGCCAAACATCAGTGACATGATGGCAATCCCCATAAAAACGCCTTGATACTTCGCAAAAAAGCTCAATTGAGATGCTCCGACACCGACGGTTGCCAAAATTCCCGCAAGGAGTGGCATACCACAGCACGTTACCATGCCCAAAAAAACAAGCCCGGCAGAGCCGATGCCCGCAATCGTCGCCAACAATGTGTTTGATTTATTACTCATGATTTTTTTTGTAACTGAAATGAAGTTGATTAGCGCATTATAATAATTAGTGTACACAAGGCATTTGTGTAACGCGAGTACGTTTGTCGTCTCCTCAACATCGGAGAGGTTGTGTTATGGTAGAAAAGGAATGAAAACAAAATCTGAACCCCGTAGCAGGTTCCGTTATGGTTATTGGCGTTTTTTTACCATAACGCAACATCTACGATGTTGCGGAAAACAATTTGTTATTAGTGTTGATTGCAATGTATTTTAACTTATTTATTGAAACAATCCCAGCGGGATGGGATTCTATTTCAGGTTTGTCGATATTACGGATTCGCACAATCGTCTTTTATGATTTCCGTGTCTTGTTTCTGTCCATTGTTCCCGTTTTCGGTTCCCGTGCCGAATTCCGTAGCGACTGTGTTAAAAGTCAAGTGCAAAAAGCATTTTTTCACAAATTTTAGTTAAATTTTTTCGGCGACAGCACACTGCGTCCGCCAACAAGTTTTCGTTTTCAAAAGTACATTTAATATCGTTAATAATTTT
>JBOFQC010000616.1:0-3127 GCA_051660725.1 Thermoguttaceae bacterium | reverse complement strand
ATCTGATGGAACCAGCAATACTATTGCGATGAGCGAAGCAGTGATGGGGAGCGGTGGCACAATGTCAAAAATTAAAGGAGGTGTGCAAATGGGTGTTGCAAGTGCTAACAACCAACCTGGCACAAAATGTATGCCGGCTCAGGTTGCCCCAAATGGTTCACTCACAAACCCTTACAATTTCACCGACACCGCCGCTACTCAGTATAACTTGGCAAATGGTAATCGTAGAGGCGGTCGTATTCATGACGGTGCCGCTATTCATACCGGTTTCCAAACAGCAACGCCGCCGAATGCTCCGTCTTGTTACAGTCGTGCTACTTATTCTGTCAAGGCTGACCTGCCACAATTCCGTTGGGGACTTTATCCAGCTACCAGTAATCACACCGGCGGTGTAAATGTTGCTCTGTTCGACGGAAGTGTCCGATTCGTATCCGAAACAATTGATTACGGCGGCGGTATGCTTGATGAACCAACAGGTTCTGCAGGTGCTTCGTTGATGGGAGTTTGGGGAGCAATGGGATCACCAAACGGCGGTGAATCTGTTTCTTTATAATTTTTTTCACTTAACACTTAAATATGAAAACACATATTAAAATTGTATTAGTAATCGCTTTTCTTTTGTTACCGACATTTATTGGATGCGGACCAAAAGTGCCGGCTGACATGCCGAAACTATATCCCTGCACAGTGGTCATTACGCAAGACAATCAACCGCTTGAAGGAGCAGTTGTTACACTTTTTCATCAGGACCCTAGTTTGCAAAAATGGACAGCCGGTGGTTTGACCGACGTATCAGGTAAAGTGGTGCTTAAAACACAAGGTAGATATGACGGCGTTGCTGAAGGTGATTATAAAGTTACCGTAACTAAAACGGAAGTCGAACCCGGTATTTTGCTTAATGCAGAAACCGAAGAAGCGATTCCAGGGAAAACATGGACTCTAGTCGAACCGACGTATGGTAATGTTGCGTTTACAACACTGAAGTTGAACGTTCCGAAGAAAAAAGTTTCGGAAACTTTCGATGTTGGGAGCGCCATAAAAGAAGAAATGCGTTCAAACTAAACGAGAAAGGTTTCGTATTATTGATTACCGGAAAATTTCGTATCAATGATATGATGCCAGATTTCAGACGTTAGATTTCAGAAAAACAAGGAGAACTTTTACTTGCGGGAAGTTTGAAAAATTGGATTTTCCCGTTAAATTCTAACGTCTAACGTCTTGTCACGAAAGTTGAGGAATGCTCGTTTTATACAGTTCAACTGCTGAAAACTTTACGGGCACATCTATTAATCCTGCTTTTATACTGTCGCCCGGAATCAATCGCATGTTTTCAAATGTTGGGAAAACAGAAGATAATCAGCACTAAACATTGAAAAACTCGGGAACAGAGCCGACCTATTCATGCCTCGACGGCAGGTCGCGGGAGGCGGAACACTTCACGCGAAGCTACTTATGCCTGAACGGCAAGTTCCCGCCCATACCGGGCTCCGGTATAACAAACGCACATCCTCGACTTTTTGCGGCTTAGTTTCACTTCGTCTGGAAAAGTCAGGTGTCAATCTTGAAAAAGCAAAATGCTAAGTAACAAAGCACCACGCACATAGCATTTTTCCGTTATTCTTGAATTTCGTATCGTCGACATACAGATGTTCTTGCTGTTCCAACAACTCTGCTAATTCTTCGCAATGCAATTGGGCGATGATTCTATCCTTGATGTCATACGCCATATTGCACACCTTTTTTCTCATTTTACCAAACACCAATTTCGCCGATTCACAACTCAAACTCCGTGAACGGATACGAAGATTTTAAGGATTGACTTCGAACATCGTGCCTTGTATTATTATGTTTAAATTGCTTATGCAAATTGTCAAATTTTTATCGGAGAGGACGTGTCGTATCAAAAAACTGGAATACCGTGTAAGTTGCGAACAATTTAAAGTTTGAAATTTGTATTATATATGTTTTCTTATGCTTCGTAAGATATCGCCGCTTTGCATTTACCCATTAGTATATTAACATGAAAAAACTTTCAGTATTCTCTCCTGCGTCAGTTTTGGCAGGAACGTTTTGCTTGCTAACTGTTTCCGTTTCTTTTTCTCAGGAACATCCAAGCCTTTCAGAAGCTAAAAATTACGTGGTTCCGAATAAATTAGAGCCGCAAACCGTTCCGGTGCCACTTGAATCGGTACGGATTACATCCGGGCCATTTCTCCAAGCACAAGAGAAGACACTTAAACTTCTTCTCGACACCGATCCAAAACGTTTGCTCGCTTGGTTTCACAAAAACGCCGGGCTTCAACCGCAAGGCGAAGTATACGGAGGTTGGGAACGTGATGGTATTGCCGGTCATTCTCTAGGTCATTATATGTCCGCTTGTGCGCAAATGTACGCTTCCACTGATGATGCGGAAACCAAAGCGGAACTAAAAAAACGCATTGAATACATCGTTGACGAACTTGCACGGTGTCAAAAAGCGGAAGGTGAACGAGATGCTTTCTTTGCCGGATATACCGCAGCAATTCCAGATGGGCACCGTGTTTTTACTGAAATACGCGACAAAAACATTCGCACCGGAGGTTTCGATCTTAACGGTCTCTGGGTGCCGTGGTACACGCTTCACAAACAACTTGCCGGGCTGCTCGACATTTACAAACACCTAGGCAACCAAAAGGCGCTCTCCGTTGCTTGCGGGATTGCGGATTTCTCGATTCGTGCAACCGAAAACCTCGACGACGAACTTTGGCAGCAAATGATGAACTGCGAATTTGGTGGAGTCGGTGAATCGTTTGCGGAACTTTACGCTTATACCGGTGAGAAAAAATACCTCGACCTTGCAAACAAATTTTATCACAAAGCCGTACTTGCCCCACTTGCGGCAAACGAAGATAAACTCGCAGGGCGGCATTCGAACACGCAGATTCCGAAAATCGTCGCTTCTGCTCGAATTGCCGAACTTCTTGGTGAAAAAGAACCACTTGGCAAAACCAACGCCGACATTGCTCGGAACTTCTGGGATATCGTCGTCGATCACCACACTTACGCAAACGGCGGAAACAGCGAACGGGAATATCTTGCCGAGCCGGACAAGCTGAGTGACCGGCTCAGCGAAGCAACATGCGAAACA
>JBOFQC010000615.1:0-4623 GCA_051660725.1 Thermoguttaceae bacterium | reverse complement strand
ACCGGTTCTGTGCTTTTCATGGAATTCGGCGGCGTTGCGGCAAACACGCCGGTCTCTGACGGGAAAAATATTGTCGTAATGTATTCGTCAAACGACGTGGCTTGTTTCGACCTTGACGGAAACTTACGCTGGACTCGTGGACTCGGTTACGAAAACCCGCGATTACGAATAGACACCGGCATGTCTTCTTCGCCGTTGATTATTGGGAAATACGTAATTGTGCAGTGCGTGAGTCAGGGCGAAGCGTTTATTGCCGCTTTGAATATCAGTAACGGTGAAAAAATCTGGCGAACCGAATTGAAAAAGGAACAAATCTGGTCGTCGCCGGTTATTCTGAAACATTCTGATGATTCTCCGTGTTATCCTAAGGAGTCGCTTTTAGTTGTAAGTCGTGATAAACTTTTTCTGGTGGATATAATTGACGGAAGAATCACAAGCAAATATAACGCCGAGTGTAACACAATTGCTTCCCCGGTAGGCGTTGACGGTGATGTTTATCTGCAGGCAAACGCGATTCATAAAATTCCTGTTTATTTTTATTGTGGGCCAGGTTTTGCTGAAAAAGTAACACGTTGGCCGATGAGCGACTCGGCCCCCCCTAAATATGACGTTTTAAGTTGGGTCGAACCGAAACTTCGGGCCGACAACCCGTCACCTGTAATCGCGGACGGAAAGATTTACTGCCTGAAAGCGCCCGGTATTTTAATGTGTGCTTCAACGGAAGACGGCGAAATGCTTTGGCAATTGCGGCTTGAAGGACCGTTTTGGGCCACGCCGATTATTGTGGGTGATCTGCTCGTTGCTGTAAACCATGCGGGTCTTGTTCAGGTTGTTGATTTATCCGGCGAAAAAGGTAAAATTGTAGCAACTGCTCAAATTGAGCCGAAAATCCTCGCAACTCCCGCTGCGGAAGAGGACGCCGTTTATTTGAGAAGTGACGAAGCGGTTTGGAAATTACAATAACGCACTGCCGGGCTTGAATTTGGCTGTGCAAAAAACTCTAATCCACGAAAAAACATGTTCGCACTAAGTCCAGTATTAATAGCGGTAATCGGAATTTTCGGTTTCTTATGTCTCGTTGCTTTACTCATCTTCTTTTGGGGAGTTAGTGTCTACAACGGTTTGGTGACGCTAAGGAACCGTTACAAAAACGCTTTTGCGCAGATTGACGTGCAGCTGAAACGCCGTTACGACCTGATTCCGAACCTTGTGGAAACCGCGAAAGGTTACATAAAACACGAACGGGAAACGCTCGAAGCGGTGACTCAAGCGAGAAACATCGCCTCAGGTGCGGCACAGCGTGCTGCTGATAATCCTGGTGATCCGAACTCAATTAAAGAATTACAAGGGGCGGAAGCACAGTTGACAGGCGCACTCAGCCGGTTGATGATGGTTGCGGAAGCGTATCCAGACCTGAAAGCGAACCAGAATATGCTTGCATTGCAAGAGGAGCTGACTTCAACGGAAAATAAAGTTGCTTTTGCACGTCAAGCGTACAATGATTCGGTAATGGTTTACAACACACGTCGTGAGGTTTTTCCGTCAAATATTGTAGCTGGCATGTTCAATTTCGCGGAAGCGGCACTGTTTGAAGTCGATTCGCCTGCGGAACGTCAAAACGTGAAAGTGCAGTTCTAACTGCACTGAATAACCTATTTTCCATTTGTCGAAGTAATACACTGCGCCCTAGCTCTGAAAACGTCCTCCGCCCAGAAAGGGCGGAGAGCTGGGGTTTCTGTCAATAATAAATCATACAGTACAGCATATACACACGGCACTGTATTTTTTTCAGTTTTTTTTACCGCTGATTCTGAATATTCGCGTTTCTTGTTTTAGTGTAACTCTTTATGAATTTGAGAATTGTACTATTAATAGAATAATTCTGACAAATTTGCTCTTGATTCGGAATAATATAATTGCTAATATCCGCTTACTTGCTTTACCAACTGAGGTTTTCAAATAAAGTGAAGGTGAATTGCAGGTACAGTTATTTTTTATGACAAGAGTTTAATCAATAAGTGGTCAGTTTTATGTTCTTTTCTGCTGATTATCTTAGTGAACCGTTATTGTACTGTTTATTAAGGGCAACACTATTTATTTGCGTTGGTTTTGGCCTCGTTGAAGGACTTTTGCGCATTTTTAAAGCATCTTCTGCGACATTACGGCAAATCTGTTGGTTCTCGGTGCTTCTTTTGGGTTGGATATGGTTTCGTCCGGTTTTAACTATTCTTCCCAATTGTAATTATGCAGAACTGAATCAGTCATTTTTGTCTTTTGATAGTATATTCAAATCAAACTATTCTCCCAAGCAGATATTCGCAGGTTTATTGTCCGAAGGGATAATAAAAAGCATTTGTCAGTTACTTGTCATTACATGGGGTTTAGGTATCGTTTATGTAATAATACGTTCTTGTAGACAAAATGCAGCGTTGTCGAATATGTATTCCAACTGTGTTGAGCCGACGACACTTTGGCGTGAACAATGGGAAAAACTCCTGAAATTCGAGTGTAGCGGCAACCAGACACCAATGCGGGTTTCCACGTATTTTGGGCCGTGTTTGGTTTCCAGATGTTTTGGCCTGCTCGGTTACATCTTAATAGTTCCAATGGAACTCTGGAAAAAGTTGGATACTAATGAACGGCTTAGTGTACTTAAAGTCGAACTTGCACATCTAAAACGACGTGATTCGCTAAAAATATTGTTGGCTCGTATTTTGGTTGTTCCGCAGTGGTTCAATCCGCTTGCTTGGATAGTACTACGTAAATTTGAAAACGCTGTCTGGTTGGCTAGTGATGAATATGTGTGTAAACAATCCGAGCAAATGACGTTTAATCTACGCAGTGCTTTGGATATTGCGCAGAACTCACCAAAAAAATCGTCTGTTCAATCACTTTTTTCCAGCGGCAGTGGTAATTTGGGTGAGGACAACAACAATTACGGGTTTAGCGCAAATATCCTCGCAAGCAGGTTGGAAAATATTGCTGCTTTCCAGAATGGGAACTTGTCCAATCATACTTTCATGAAGAAAGTTTGGTTCGTTTCCATTTTATCAATGATGTTTTTGGCTTTGGTTGTAAAAATTCAACCTGCCGATTCGAATAATCAAAATCTGGCAGAAATAAATGCCGGTGACACCAATAACTCTGACATTGGAACGGAATCAGGCCAGACAACAAATTATTTTTTTGAAACTGGTCCAAATGGCTTTGCAAGAACCGGGAATAATGACAACGGTAAAAGTACAAGTGGTGATGCCATTACAGGAATTATTCACGGCAGTGATACCGGACATGCGAGGCCCCAAGTTGTTCCGCAAGTAGCGTCAGAAACGGTTTCTGATATTTCGCCAGAATATTTAACCTTCTCGGTTACACCTAATACAGATATAACCGACAACGTGCTTGAAGTTCCGTTGCCGATTGATTCCGAAACAAATGGTTCAGCAAGTAGTGTCGTTACACTTACACCAAATACTGCCGAGACCAATGTGAAACAAGTGAACATGACGGGTCACTCGGACACGGCAATTCACAGTGCTGAACTTTCTGCTAGCATGACACCGGATTCCGGATTAAGTCATAATCCTGAAATCATTGATTATTCCGAGTTGTCCGGCACGCTTAACAACGGAGTCGGAGAAGTCGCGAATAATACAAATTTATCCGGTTTTGATTTGCCAACAGCCGCACACAAAACCGTAACGGGTGCAAATTCAAATCAAGTTGCAGAATCAGAAATGACGAGTAATTCCGCAGCGACGAAGTGCGAAGAATTTGTTTCGCAGTTGATTACTCACGACTTCAAATCAAAAGTTTTTGTTGACGAAGACGGCAAGCCGGTATCAAATCCAGCTGTTTTGCTCCTTATAAATAAACTTGATTCGTTTTTGAGAGAAGGGGACGTAAATGATACTCTCGAAATGATAAACGCTGTAAATGACACGAGAACGAAATTTGCCTTGCTGCTGGAACTTGCTGATCAATTAACGTCACAAACGCAAGGCAGAACTGACACCGCGTTGTTTAACGAAGATGATTTGTTTAAATCCGTTGAGAAAATAAATACAATTTTGGCAAGTGCCCTTGAGGTAATTCCAAGCATAAAGAATCCAGTTGTTCGGGATAAAGCATACTCAGCGGCAGCTACTCGGATAAGTTTTTATGTCGGTGATTTTCGGCAAGCGAAAGAGATAATCGGGAAGATAAATAATCCGTTACTGAAGTCGAATATGCTTATGCAACTTTCGGAACTGCAACGCACCAATGACCCGCAAGACGCAACGGACACGTTCCAGCTCGCTAAAACGGCGTTAAAAGAAGCTATTAAAAACGGGGAAGTAGACAGTACACATACTGAAACTGTACAGTCAACCGGTATTCAACAAGCTCCAGTGATATCATCCGGCGAGCAATTGCCGAAAAAAAGATAACTCGGTAAATTACTGAGTAAGGTAGGCGACTTTCTCCGAAAGTAGCTCCAGTTTCGGAGAAACTGGACTACCTGAAAAATTTTCCGGAAAACAGAAAGCCGCACTTTGAAAAACTTATCCGCGACTTATGCTTAACATTGCAACGGCTTCGTCTACGTCGGTTTCGTATTCACTTTCACTGTCAGCAGTTGCG
>JBOFQC010000614.1:0-3560 GCA_051660725.1 Thermoguttaceae bacterium | reverse complement strand
ATGCGTCCGGTAAAATGGAACGGCGTTTACATTATTTGAAATTTTTCAGTCAACAAAAGGGAGACTCGATTATGAAAAAATCTATTATTCTGTTTCTAATGGTGTCACTGCTGGCACTCGGCACGGTGAGCGTAAAATTCGTCCCCGTAACAATGCACCAGGCAACGGCGTCACCGCAAGAAAGTGTTGCAGCACAAGAATTTGCGCCGCAAGAGCAGCAATATGAAAAACTCTGGTTGCCGCATGCCGAAGCGGTGATCAAACATTTGCCAAATGACGGATTACCGATTTTCGGGTTATCACAGGTGGCTTTGAATGGATTTCCAACACAAGATAAAGCAGCTGTGTTTAATAAAGTTTACGTTACTAAACGTACCATTCAGTTCGTAAGTAAGAATACAGAAAAGCCGATTTCAAATTTACCGCTGAAAATCGAACCTCAAGTTAAATATAATTTTTATACAGCGAGAAACAGTGATCTTGAGACAGATAAAGAGCTTGCTTTATATCAGAACCGCCGACGTAGTCTACGATTGCTATTAGAGATGAGTTTATTTGACCCATTGTCAAACCTCCAAAAAACATTCACAACGAATGAGAACGGCGAATTCACGTATTACACAATTGATTGCATTGAGTTTTCGGTAAATAATGAGGAAAAAGAAAATATACTGGCAATTCCAGAGGATATGAGATTTCGTACTTCTGTATACGTAGATAATGGCGAACACTTTATTACCCAAACGTGTCCCGTAAAGGTGGTAAGTGTAGAAGATCAGAGGAAAGCGTTTGAAGGTTATATATCGGGGCAGGAACCGGAGATGTCAGAGCAACCGAAAGTTATTGAACAGTTAATACCCGGAAACCTGCTTGTCGGAAAAGTTATTGACACCGCAAATTACACCCCTTTGACCAAAACAGACGACGGAAACCCGATACATATTGGTAAATTATCTTTTAGTGAAGGAGTCTTATATGATGATTTTAGCGGCGACGACGATGTTACAGTAGATGAAAACGGAATTTTTCAGATGTATTTGCCAGCAGGGGTGAATTACATCAAGCTGCGAGATAACGGCGATGACAAAATCTGGGAACGAACAGAAGATAACGAACAGTGGGCAAAAGAGGGGATATTGGTAAAACCGGACAACATCACACTTGTCGAGTTCAAGGTAAAGCCGCGTCTTGACAGGAACCTGAACACTGGCAAGCCGCCGAAGTTGCCGCTTCCGGTAAGCGAGCAGATTCCGTTGGCTCTGGACATGATTGCCGAGAACATGACCTACGAACTCAACGCGGAAAAACGTATTTCAGCCGTTAATTTTACTGTGGTAAGTGGAGAAATTTCGCCCAAAACGCAACAAATTCTGAAAGCACTTGAAAAAACAGGGGAAGTGAAAAGTCTGGGTATCACCATACATTGTGAAAATATTTCGAAGTCAAACCTTACCGGTGTATTAACCCCGGAGTTATGTGAGCCAATCGAGTATCTGAAAATTGGTTTTGTTTATCCGAACTTGGACAAAGCATTTTTTGACAAATTTGAAAACGTGAAAGACATTAAGATGTTTAATCAATATATGTTTGCCCCCTCTGATAATCAGCAACGTTTCCTTAGGTTATTTGTAGATATGAAAAAACTGGAAAAGGCAACGTTAATACATTCGTTTTCATTTGAAGAAGAAAAAAATGCTTATTCCAAACAATTCACTCGCCAAGAGATCGAGGAAACCCTGGCAAAAGAGAAAAGATAGATAAAATAAACATTAAAAAAAAGAGCCGGGGACGAAGCATCGCGCAGTCCCCGGGATACCGTAGCTAAAAGCCAAGTGTTGGAAAACACGCTGTTTCAGGATCAGCGACTAAACGTGTTTACTTCTTTAATTTTCCTCTTTACATACGGGCATTGATTTCGTATTCTCCGCGCATGCGATTGCGCTTTTTAACGAATTACAGCATTTTTATATCTCTGCTCGTCGTCTGCGGATGTGGAACGACGAAGTGGACCGATACGTCCCGAACTGCTACGGAACAGCTGTTAATCAGCCACGCAATTGATCACACAATTGAACAGTTTGATTTCTCACCGCTTTCGGGCAAAAAAGTGTATATTGATCCCGAGTCGGTGAGTGCCACAACTGACAGTAAATACTTATGTGCCGCAATTAAAGAGCATATTGCGTCATACGGTGCGAAACTCTGCGAAAAGAAAGAAGAAGCGGAATTCGTGGCCGAACTACGAGCCGGTGCTGTTGGAACCGACCGAAACGACTTGCTTTACGGGGTCCCGGCGTTTACCGTGCCTACTTTTGGCATTGGTTCTAGTGGGATTTCCGGCGCTTCGTTCCCGGAAATTGCGTTTGCGAAAAAAACCAACCAACGCGCTGTGTGTAAAATCGCGGTGTTTGTGTATCACAGAGATACCGGCCAGCCACTTTGGTGCTCAGGTAACCGTTTAAGCGAAGGAAACGCAAAATCAACCTGGGTTCTCGGTGCCGGACCGTTTAATAAAGGTAGCATTTACAAAGGTACGGAGTTTCAGGGGAGCCAGCTTCCGACACTTGTTGGTGGCACCGATGAAGAGACTCCGCAACCGCTTGCCTCAGAACGGTATTTTTTACCCCCAACAAACGATAATAAAGAAAATGGTGATAGTGAAGAAAGTGGAGAAAACAGTGGCGAAAGCAGCGCGGCAAAAACGGAAGTAAATAACACCGGCGCACCAAGAGTGCCGCTAACCGCACCACCAACCGTGACGCCAGCATTTACGCCAGCCTCACCGCAAACATTTACCGGACCTCCGACGGGGGGGCAGATGCTGCAACCGCCTGTTCAGAATGTTGCACCACCTGTTCAGTATGTGGTACCTCCTGTAGAAGCAAATATACCACAATTTCAGCCGCCGATACCTGTTTTACCCCCCTCGAAAACTGTTTCGTCTTACGGCGGAATTTAGGAGTTAGGTGAACAGGTGAGCAGGTGAACAGGTGAACAGGTGAGCAGGTGAACAGGTGATTCGAAATCACCTGAAGTCAAGCTCCAATTCCTATCTCCTAACTCCTTAAAAACCGTGAACGGTTACATTTATTGAAAATTCAATCTCATACCTGCAATGCCAAAATATTTCCTTATCATCGTAACGTTTGCAGTTCTCGGCAACTTTGTCGGTTGCAAGAATATGTGGGGGCCGAGTAAACCGCAATTACCGGTTGTGTTCAAAACCGAGCCGACTTTGGAACAAATAAAAACCGAGTTCAAGAATCGCAGTGCAAGTATAAAGTCTTTTTCCACGGAACGTGCAGAATTGTCGGCTGACAGCGTTGCCATTCCGCTTCGGTCAAGCACAATTGCTTATGAGAGTCCGAAAAACTTGCGAATTGTGGCGAAACCGCAACTTGGCTTGGGGCCGGAAATGGATATGGGGAGCAATAATGATCTATTTTGGATATGGTATAAGCGCAATACGGACAAAGAATTGTACTACGCAAAATACGCCGATTTCGCCAATTGCCCAATTAGAAACGCGTTTCCAATCGAGCCGGAATGGTTGATCGAAG
>JBOFQC010000613.1:0-4399 GCA_051660725.1 Thermoguttaceae bacterium | reverse complement strand
TGCGCCGGGCTCAACTGCTGCCGTTGCAATGCTTAACGACGCGGTAAAAAAAGGCGGACTGTTTGCTTCGAGCAGCGTTGGCGGTTTAAGTGGTGCGTTCATACCGGTTTCGGAAGACGCGACTTTAGCCGAAGCGGTTGGTGAAGGACATCTCGTTCTGGAAAAGCTCGAAGCAATGACAAGCGTTTGCAGTGTTGGCTTGGATATGATATTGATACCGGGCGACACACCTCCAGAAACAATTGCCGCGATTATTGCCGACGAAATGGCAATTGGAGTTATCAACAACAAGACAACGGCTGCAAGATTGATACCAGTGCCTGGCGCGAAAGCCGGAGATTGGGTCCACTTTGGTGGATTATTCGGTTCGTCGCCGGTGCTTGAGGTTCGCAACATCGGGGCGAGCAACGACTTCGTTCATTTCGGAGGTCGTATTCCCGCGCCATTGCAGTCACTGGGTAACTAAATTGTAGCCGTTCAAGGCAAAATTTAGGAGATAGGTGAAGAAACAGCGAGCGGCGGACGTTAGTCCGCCGGTACAAAGTGATAAGTATAAGTGATAAGTGATAGTCCCTTTTTTCCTGCTCACCTGTTCACCTAACTCCTAACTCCTAACTCCTAACTCCTAACTTCTAACTTCTAACTTCTAACTTCTAACTCCTAACTCCTTAAAACTCTGAATATGCCGCCTGCCGTCTAAAACAGTATGAACCAAATAAAACTGGGAACAACAGGGATAAAAACGCCGCAAAACGCATTTGGAGCATTACCGATTCAACGGGTAAGTGCCCAAATGGCTGTAAAGTTGCTACGAAAAGCGTTTGACGGAGGTATGATTTTCTTTGACACAGCCCGCGCTTATTCTGACAGTGAGGAAAAGTTAGGGCTTGCTTTTTCCGGGATGCGGGACAAAGTCTTTATTGCGACCAAAACCGGTTCGAAGAAACCGAAAGATTTTTGGACCGATCTCGACACTTCGTTGACTAAGTTGAAAACCGATTACATTGACATCTACCAATTTCATTGGCCGGATGTTTGTTATAAACCCGGTGACGGCAACGGGATGTACGAATGTATGCTGGAAGCGAAAAAGCAGGGAAAAATCAGACATATTGGTTTTACAAACCACGTGATTCATTTGGCGCACGAATGTATTGATTCGAATCTTTACGAAACGCTGCAATATCCTTTGAGTTATCTTTCGTCGCAGGAAGAAATCGAGCTGGTTGTGAAAAGTCACAAAGCGAACATTGGTTTTATAGCAATGAAATCGCTTGCCGGCGGACTTATCAAAGACGCGGCTTGCGCATTTGCGTTTTTGTCGCAGTTTGAAAACGTGCTTCCGATTTGGGGAATACAGAGAGAAACCGAGCTTGACCAATTTTTAGCGTTAATGGAAAAGCCGGCGACATTAACACCGGAGCGGAAAGCGTTTATTGAGAAGGAGAAACTTGAACTTTCCGGCGACTTTTGCAGAGGATGCGGTTACTGCATGCCGTGCCCGGTTGGTATCAAAATTAACATGTGTGCGAGAATGTCGTTGTTTATCCGAAGATTTCCCGCGGAGGGACAGCTCACGCCGGAATCGCAGGAGATGATGCGAAAGATCGAAAACTGCACCAAGTGCGGAAAATGCAAGGCGAAGTGTCCGTACAATCTTGATACGCCGGAACTTTTGGTTAAAAATTATCTGGATTACATGAAAATTTTAGCCGGAGATATTGATGTTAAATGAAAAATTTGCTTTACACATATTATTTTGGCAAAGATGCGGCACCTGAGATAACGGCTCTGTCAGAGTTTCGGATAAAATTTTTCCGTGAGTTTCCTTATTTATACGTAGGAGATTTGGAAAGCGAAAAGCCGTACATTAACGAGTACTTAAAGAATCCCGAGATGGTTTTTTGCATTGCAAAAGACGGAACGAAAACAATTGCTGTTTCGACTGCTTGTCCACTTTCCAGCTTTTTCAAATCGGAATCAGAGTTGTCGGACATTTCGCAGTTTCGAGATCACGGTTATGACGCCGCCGAATTCTATTACATCGGCGAACTTATTGTTTTACCGGAATATCAAAATCGTGGTATCAGTAAAGAACTCTTGGCAATTCAATACCGCATTGCGAAAGAACGCGGATTCAACAAATACAGTTTTCTTGCTGTTCAGAGAAACGACACCGATCCGCTGAGACCGAAAGATTACACCCCGGCTTCAACTGTGTTCGAAAAGCTCGGATTTCACAAAACCGACATGACGGTTTCATTTCAATGGAACACGCTCCAACCGAACGGAACTGCGAAAAAACAACCGAACACACTTGATTTCTGGCTCAAAACCGAGTAATCTGTAATAAAGCGAGCCGCCGGCGTAAGTCGGCGGATAATCATCTCACAGATACACTTCGGAGAATGCAATGAACAAAATATCTTTTTCGTTAATTCTGCATTTATTTTTATTTTTCCCGGTGTTATCAACCGCAAGTGGTGCCACACCAGATAATGACACCGCAAACAGGAACCTTGCACGTGAAGCCAAGGTTACTGCAAGTTCCGAATACAGCGAAAACTATTACGCGAAATTTGCCGTTGACGGTGTCATACCGGATCAGGGTAGTGGAGGTGCCGACCTCGGACATTCCTGGTGCGTGCAAAACGAAACAGCGAAAGACAACGGGGAATTCACGCTCTCTTGGCCAGAACCTGTTGAAGTGGCAGAAATTGTGTATTTCGGAAGAACCTCGTTTTTCATCTCGGAGTGTTGGAAAGATTACGAAGTTTATCTTGATACCGAAGTGACGCCGGTTTTAACAGGTACTCTGAAAATGCAGCACGGCCCGCAGCGTATGACGTTGCCGGAACAACGAAAATGTAAAAAAATAAAGTTGGTTTTTTTGAATTCTTACGGCGGCCCGAACCCCGGCGCAGCGGAAATAATGGTGTTTTCCAACCGACTAACAAACGCCCAGCTGCAAAAACTCAAGGGCGGATTCGAGTCGCCTCACATTTCCGAACTGACACCACAACAACGTGATTATTTGTTAAATGGTCTTGACAAAATCGTCGTGATCAAGCGTTTCGAGATCGAGGCGTCACACGTTTACACTTACCACTACGAAGGGTTCAGGCCCGGCGGCGGATTGTATATATTTGACAGCAAAGAACTTGCAGAGAATCCAGAAGCGAACGGAAAACTTCTCGTCGCCACGCCTGAAGGCCAGATTCTTGACGCCGACCTTTCTTATGACGGAAAAACGATTTTATTCAGTTGGCGTCAAAAAGAATCCGAGCCGTACCACTTGTGGACGATTAATACAGACGGTTCCGAACTGACGCAACGAACCGACGGGCCTTGGCACGATTACAACGCTTGCTGGTTGCCGGACGGTGACATTGCGTTTCTAACGAGTCGGAGCCCGCAGTTTGCGTATTGCTGGAACGCGCCGGTTGGAATATTATTCCGCATGAAACTCGACGGAAGTCGGCTTGTGCAGCTTTCGGATAACTACTTGAACGATTTTACACCAACTGTTCTTGATGACGGACGAATAATTTACGGGCGCTGGGAATACGTTGACCGCCCTGCGATTCCGATTCAGTCGCTTTGGACGATTCACCCGGACGGAACAAATTTGCAGGTTTATTACGGTAATCGTGTCCTTTCACCTGCAACATTTATGGAAGCGAGGCAGATTCCTGGCACCACGCAGGTTATTTGTACAATGACGGGACATAACGGTCCGACACGTGGTGCCGTTGGTATTCTTGACCGGAGATTCGGTGTCAACGAACAGGAATCCATTCGTAATATCACACCTGAAATCACAATTGACAAAGTTGATCGCGGAGACGGAAATTACTGGCCGAAACAGGTTTACAGCGGACCGTATCCGCTTGATTCTGAACGTTTTATTGTCTCGGCACGCGGCCCGCTTTTGGTGCGTACTTATGAAATTTCCAGTGACACAAACAAACCGGTGTCAGAAGCGGTTTTGCTTCCGGCACCCGAAGACGGCATGCAGTTTCTTTGTGCCGTGCCTGTAAGAGAACGTGTGACGCCAACTGTGATGTTCAGTTCAATTCTGGAAAATATTGATAACTCCTCTGACACCGCCGATACAGAAACTCAACATCTCGGTAATTTGGACATGCCGGAATTTGCTACAATTGCGCTGCAAGACGTATATCAGGGATTGGGGCCGACTGTAAAACGCGGCGACGTGGCGGCAATTAGAATTGTGCGTGAAATGCAGAAAACCGTTAGAATCGAACCGCATTTGCGTTCTTTCGGGTTCCAGTTTCCGACTATTTCGTGTGGTGCCACTTACGCCGGGAAAATGGTGCTCGGTGATGTACCGGTTGCGGAAGACGGTTCTGCATATTTCAAGGTTGGTGCTGGTGTC
>JBOFQC010000612.1:0-2762 GCA_051660725.1 Thermoguttaceae bacterium | reverse complement strand
ACTTGACGCCGCTTTGGATTTGCTCGCTCTCGGATTAGACCCAACCAGAGCGACGTTGTTCGCGCAGTCAGACGTACCGGAAGTGTCGGAGCTTTCCTGGATTTTGATGACTTCGACACCAATGGGTCTGCTCGAACGGTGTCATGCTTACAAGGACAAGAAAGCGAAAGGGTTCAGCGCAGATGTCGGCTTGTTTACATACCCGGTTTTAATGGCAGCTGACATTTTGGCTTACGACCCGGCAGTTGTGCCAGTCGGAGAAGATCAGGTGCAGCATGTCGAAGTTTGCCGAGATATTGCCGGTGCGTTTAACCACGCATTTGGTGAAACTTTCGTGATGCCGAAAGCAAAAGTGATGCCTTCCGCCGCAAAAGTGCCTGGAACAGACGGTGAAAAAATGTCGAAAAGTTACGGCAATACAATTGAGGTGTTCGAAGACCCGAAAGTTCAGAAAAAGAAAGTTATGGGTATTAAAACGGACAGCCGACCAATGGAAGAGCCGAAAGACCCGGATGGCGATTATCTTTTCGAACTTTTTTCACTTTTCGCTTCCGATTCGCAAAAAGATGAACTTGCCGCAACGTATAGAAAAGGCGGGTTCGGTTACGGTACCGTGAAAAAACAGCTTTTGGAACTTTCGCTGGATTTCTTTGCCGACGCAAGAAAACGCCGGGCGGAATTGGAAGCCGACCCTGAAAAAGTCCGTTCTATTTTGGCCGAAGGAGCCGAAAGAGCGAGGAAAAAAGCAGGCGAAGTGCTACTAAGGGCACAAAAAGCCCGCGGTTTAAAATAGTATTTTACAAAGCTGCACACAGCCAAATTTAAATTTGTCGATTCTGTTTAGCCGCTGGCACTTGATCAGCGTTGCCGACTGAAAAATACGCAAAAATCCCCCTTGATTTTATTTCGAGTTTGGGTTAGAATCCTTCACAATGTTTGAGGATGTGTTTGCGGACCCGTTTTTCGAACTGTTTACCTGGTGGTGTAATTGGCAACACAAGGGATTTTGGTTCCCTCGTTCAAGGTTCGAGTCCTTGCCGGGTAGTTTTTTCTTCGCCTAAGAATGTCTCACGGAGGATATGCGAATGGTGAGCAGGCTGACTCGAAATCAGTTGCCGGGTAACCGGTTGAGGGTTCGACTCCCTTGTCCTCCGCTTTTTTAAGACATTTGGCATACCAATTTATTGCTGGATTTCTTTAAAATCAGAACTCAAAATTTCTTTTTCACACAATAAACCACCAAAAACGGTTTACAGAGCTGAAA
Organism: Thermoguttaceae bacterium; assembly: GCA_051660725.1. Classification (GTDB taxonomy): domain Bacteria; phylum Planctomycetota; class Planctomycetia; order Pirellulales; family Thermoguttaceae; genus JAVBSX01. The sequence goes on along the minus strand of JBOFQC010000612.1, from coordinate 1,498 downwards.
TGCACTTGATTTTCCGTATTTTTTTGTGCGGAATCAACTCGTTAAGATTTTTAACAATCTCCTGTTCGTAAAAAGACAGTTCTTGTGCCAGCACAGGGTGTGAAACTATTATTTCCAAAACACCTCGTTTAATATTTCCCGGCGTTGTTGTTTTTTGAAGAGATTCAGGTAAAATATCCGCAGTCGCGTTTTGCCAGGCATTAAGAATTTCCTCGGTTTCGATTTGACGATGAAAACCGAACCGCGTCATAAGCTGCGGAACGATTTCATTGAATTTAACCGGTCCGGTTCCAACAGATTTTCTGCTTTGTTGCTTTTTTCTCACGGCGAGCAGTATAAGTTGACGAATACCGTGGGGGTTTGTACTGGAGAAGGTTAATCCCGTCTTTAACACAGATAGCCTTGCATCGCAAGGCGTTTATCGAGGCCGAAGGCTAATGCCCAAACCGGCTACGGTTTGTTTGCAAACCCGGCGTAAACGATTGTAAACATCGGCGGATGTTTGAGGTCCGATTCCAAAGGGGACTTGCATTTCCGCATCGGGTGACGACCGAGGGTTAAGCGGACCTGTTCCAATCGTTTACAGCCGGGGATGTTTCTTTTTTATTCTTTCCGGCATGCGTCAACACCGTTTCTTTTACGATTCCTGACACATTTTGTTTCTTGTTTTCTTTTATGTTTTCAGTAATTTAGTGGGAAAGTTTGTCCAATAATTTCCTGAACTTCGGCATTCTGCCTTCCACGTAGGTGATCCATTTTTGCGGATGCCAGATTTCAATACAAATAGCGGCTCCGACAACCATTACTTCTTTTCCTGCCTCGACGCCTAAAAATTCCCGAAATCCTTCCGGCAGCAACAGTCGTCCCCGTCCTGCCATTTGAATCGGCCTATGTCGAGTAGACAAAAGTCGTCCAAGCATTTGCAATTCCGGCATTTGCTGTTCGAGATCTCCGAGCTTTAACCGGGCTTGGATCAAATCGACTCTGGCATCCAGTTTCGACTGCCAAACTTTAGAGTCCCAAAGCGAAATGCAACCTGGCCGTTCTTTCGCAATAACGCAATCTCCTGATTCCGGCTGAAACAAGTCGGCAAACTCAGAAGGCAAAGATAATCGGAACCGATCATCCAGCTTTCTACTGAATTCACCTAAAATAAGTTGTTTCGCTTCGGACATCTCAGCCGGGGTTTGGTTGCAAGTGAAAAAATACCAACTTTATGATGTTGTACAGCATATCATAAATTGGGCACGATTCCCACAGCTTTTGCAAAAAAAATCTTATTTTGGGTCCATTCCCCACAAAAGAAGTGTAGCAGATTCCTATTATAACGCAAGAACCGGTTGTAACTTTTTTCCCTTTTTTAGGAAAAAGTCAAACCGGTTCTGTATTTCACGGCGGTAATTCGGCTTTCGGCATACCTTAAAATCTTTTAGTCAGCCCGAACATAAATAAATTTGCACTGACAGAGTTGGTTACGGTGCCACCTGGTATTGGGCCT
>JBOFQC010000611.1:0-2002 GCA_051660725.1 Thermoguttaceae bacterium | reverse complement strand
TGTGAAACTCAACCCGGAATAAATTTCAGGCGGTGTTGCTTATCTGGTAAATATCATATAAGCTTTTATCATGTAAACTTTTCTAATGAACAGCAAAATGAGAACAGCCAAATTCGGATATGCTAATTTGGCTAAACGGATTATCTGGATTAGTGATTTCAACATCCTAAAACCTGCCTAAGTTCTACCGCAAAAATGAAGCGACTGACACCTGCATTACTGTTTTTATTGATGTTGACACCATTTGCTGCGGCGAAGGATTCGAAAGAAATTGCCGCACAAATCGCGACGCTCGTGAACGAAAAAACATTTCTCGTAGCGCACGCCGACTTAAACGACATTGATTTCGGCAAACTGGAAAATCGAGCGGTGGAAATCTTCGAATTTCTGATGAAAGAGTTCAAATTCGACAACGATTCGATGAAAAGTTGCGTTGCAGAAGCAAAAAAAATCTTCAACGAAAAGCGTGAACTGTACCGAGAGCCGTTTGAAAAGTTTAAATCTGATACCGGTGTCAGCGACATTTATTTTACTGGTACACTTTCGTGCGACCAGGTTCCGATTATGCTTGCCATTCCAGCTCAAGGAAAAACCGAAGACCAGAAAAAAGCGATTATAGAATCCTTTGAAAAGTTAAGAATTGCTACAGAATCACCTGACCACAGTATGGTCGTTACTGAGTTTCGGGAATTCATTCTCTTTGGTTTTCTTGACATCGGTGCTGAACTGCACGAGGAAATTGTAAATGCAGAAAATCTTGAAAAAGCAGATGAAATTTTCTCCACGTACTTGAATAATAAACTCGTTGCAAGCAAGTTACCGATCTTGCAGGAGACATTAGCTTTATGTGAAAGCGACCCGATAAAAATTGCATTGTTTGTTCCCAAAAATATTGTGCAGGTAATGCAAAAAATCTTTGACGAAAAAAGCGTTCTTTTCCCAGAGGAACAGCGTGGTACTTTTTTGTATGCCCAAATGAAATTCAAATCCGGAATTATTGGTGTCAATCCGTATAGGCCGGAAGTGAACGTCGTAGTCAAAGCGACAAGCCGCTTGGCTGCACGTGATATTGTCACAATGATGGAAACCGTGATCGAGTATGCAAAGGGAACGGTCATGACACCTGACAGAGACGAACGTTCTGCAGACCTGGTACCATTAGTAAAGGAATTATACGGCGGGTATCTTCGCTCCTTTTTGCCGAAGCAGGAGAATGATCTGCTTTCCTGGAAATTCAACTTGGCACCGGAAACATTTTCATTTTCGTCCAACCCTTTGGTTACATCTTCTGGTATTGCAATTGGCATGTTGATCCCGGGAATCCAGACATCACGTGAAGCTGCAAGAAGATTTAAATGTACCAATCAGGAAAGGCATATTCTAATTGCTTTTCACAACTATCACGAAGCAAACAAGACATTTCCACCTTTATATACAATTGGCGAAGACCGGACTCCGCTACACAGCTGGCGTGTACTGATTCTGCCGCTCGTTGAAGAAAGCGAGCTGTATAATCAGATTCGTCTTGACGAGCCGTGGGACAGCGAATACAACAAGCAATTTCACAATCAGATGCCGTCTATATACGCCTGTCCGAATTCTCCTACCAAAAACGACAGCCTTGAAAGATGTTGTTATTCCGTAATCATGGGAGATGAGACCGCTTTCATTGATGAAGAAGGGAAAAAAATCAGCAGTATTACAGACGGTGCCAGCAACACAATATGTATCGTTGAAAGACGGACTCCGGTTAACTGGATGGATCCGCTGTCTGACATCACGTTTGAGGAAGCATCAGAAGGTATCTGGAGCAAAAACGAACCGTAATGCAAAGATTGGCAGTTACCACTCTAATGGTGTCAACGTCGGAATGTTTGACGGTTTTGTTCGTCGCATTCCCGTTAATATTGATTTGGACACATGGAAAGCGTTGTTTACAATCTCCGGCGGCGAAGAAGTTACTATACCGTAAAATGTGTTGTTTTTTATTATGAGGCCAACA
>JBOFQC010000610.1:0-3701 GCA_051660725.1 Thermoguttaceae bacterium | reverse complement strand
CACAAAATGCAAAAGAGAGTAATCAACGCTTAATATGGAGAATCAGTCCTTACTTTGACCTTGGTGTGCATTTTACTCCAATTATTCAAACATTTTCTGATATTTCCCAATGCTGGGAGGACAGCAAACGTCTTAGTATTAATGCGCTTTATGAGAGTTTCAGATCATACCATTTTCTGTCAGAGCAAGACAAGTATATCTGTAATCATTTGAAAGTGACTCCTTCAATTTTTGGTTTTAAATGTTTATATCAGGACGAAGCACCAGTTTTTTTCATCGGTCATCCATTGTTGTTTTCAGAAGAGTCACCAGAACAGCAAGTCGTTTTTGAAGAAGGTGTTGCGTCGATTACGCTGAAAAAATATAAAAAGAAGACTTGCGTAAAATGTTACCCCAAAATATTGAGATTTTTTACCGGCGACCCTATACAGTGTCGTAGAACATTTGTCGTGCAAGAATCAGCCAATGTGTATAAAGTGATTCATGTAACAGAGTTACAGTTTTATGTGTTATATCATCACACCGAATTTTCAAATGTATATACACCGCGCATGTACAAAAAATTAAAAGAATTGCTGAGAAATCTCAAAGGAAAAATCCTAATAAAGAAACAATCCAAGAAAAAGTAATAATCAATCAAACAACTTACGAGGAGAAAAAAATGAATCAATGGTGGCAAGTTGAACCTCAAATCATCCCTTCAAAACTACGAGCGGTTGCCTATTACCGACATTCTGCGGAGATCGGGCAGGAAAACTCTGTTGAAATTCAACAGGATCATGTTCGTGCGTTTGCCAAAAAATGCGGGATTGACATCATACACGAGTATGCGGACCGAGGCAAGTCGGGGTTGACTGTGGAAGGTCGTCCGCAGTTTCAGGAAATGATGGAACGAGTTGCTAATGACAACTCGTTTCAATATGTACTTTGTCTGGATGTTAGCCGTTGGGGACGGTTTCAAGACACCGACCTTTCGGCACATTACGAGTCAATTTGTACGCTTAATGGAAAGAAGGTGGTATTTTCTTCACATGGCAAGCTCGATGTAGAAGAAGATGCCAAGCTGATAGGTCAATTACGCAAGAGCATAGACCGATATCAAGCGGCGGAATACAGTAAAACGCTAAGTGGCAAGGTGTTTTCTGGAGCGGCTAAAGTGGCGTCGAAAGGGTATCGTCCCGGAGGCTCGCCTCCCTACGGTATGCAACGAGTGATGCTTGACGAGAAGAAAGAACGAGACAGAGTTTTGCAGCCGGGGCAACGAAAAGCGATCCAAAACGGACGTGTTATTCTCGAACCGGGTGAAGAAAAACCAATAACCATTATCAACGAAATATTTTTATTGTTTACGGAATCCGATTGCAACGAATCGCAAATAGCAGGCATATTGAATCAACGTGGCGAACCTTCTCCCGGCGGTGTACGTTGGAGCAGCGGCAGTGTTCACAACATATTATCAAATGAGCAATACGCTGGAAGTGTCGTGTACAACAAAACTTCCAGCCGATTAAAAAGCGCAACTCGACAGAATCCAAAGAGCGAATGGGTTGTGACTCCCAACAGTTATATACCAATCATATCACGTGAACTATTCGAGAAAGCACGAGCAAAAATTCAAAATCGGAGAACGCGAATGTCTCCGACTGAAGTTTATGAAAAGATAAAACATCTGTATGAACAATTTGGTTTCCTTAGTCACGGGCTGTTGCGTCAAGTGCCGGATATGCCGAAGTCGACGCAGGTTATTTCGCAATTCGGTTCGATGACAGAAGCGTATCATAGCTTGTTTTCAGAAATCGTTAATCGAACAAGAGAAACGGTATTTGCGATGATACATAACAATGCAGCAGCGATTGAACAGTATGATAATTTTCTGGTTATTGATGAGCGATTCACAGTGAAATTAGAACCTGCCATTGCCGTAAATTGTGGATACAAACGACGTTGGAACTTCAGAATGGACAAACGTCCTTCCGTTGACATCACGCTTGGAATTCCATTGAGCGATCATCCCGAACCTGAGATTCTAGGATATTTCCCACTACCTCGAGTTATCGTACCGAATGATTGGTTTTGCCTCAGCGATGGGGCTTATGACAAAATCGAAATGTGGGGATATACCGGGTTGAACTTTATAAACGAACTTTTACAAACAGGAGGTGGTAATGCCTAACAAAGATGATATTAATATTCGGAGCATGAAAGACAGGGTATATGAGTCGATTCCTGTCGCAGACATTGTTGTTCTCAATCCACGTAATCGAGAACAACTTCAATTTAAAGAAAATGTTCGAAGTATTGATAAGTTGGGGATGTATAAACCGATTTGTGTCAATAAACGTAACTATCCGAAACGCAAAAAGTACGAACTTGTTTGTGGGCAAGGACGCTTGGAAGCACATCAAGCATTGAAAAAAACGCACATTATGGCAGAGGTGATTGATGTTGCTTCCCCAGAAGCATATTTGTATTCGATTATTGAAAACCTTGCTCGCTCTCGTCCGGGAACGATTGAATTTGCGAAATCTCTGCTCCAAATGTTTGACGAAGGGGTGCCTGTCCTTGTCTTGTGTGACATTACTGGAAAATGTGAATCGTATATTACAGACTACATTCGTCTTGTAAAAAATGGCGAAGAACGCTTAATCAAAGGAGTTGAAGACGGTATCATCCCAATTACATTGGCAAAACAGATTGCAAGTGGGACTTCTTCCGTTCAGGAACTCTTGATTGACGCTTGCGATGAACAGTTGGTGACGAGTAATAACATTGGGACAGTCAAGAGATTAGTCGAAAAACGGGCTAAGGAACGTTCTAAAGGAAAGTATAAATCAGTTGATGAATTGAAAAACGATATAGAGGAAATGACCGGGCAAAAGAATCAATACTGCCAGCAAGTTCAAAAAAAGGAAAGCCGCTTGGCACGACTTGTTGCTGTATTTGATGAACTTGAGAAAGACAAAGAATTCTGTAAACTCCTTGCAGAGTTCGGGATAACTCTACAATTGGATTTGAAAACAAGACCTAAACCGTAGCACGGTTAGGCGGTGCGCTTCGCGTGAAGTACATCGCCTCCCGTTGGTCGGCTCGTTTACCGTGTTTTTCAATGTTTGGTGCTGAATATTATTAGTTTCCCCTGCATTAGAAAACATGCAGCTTATGCCGAGCGACAGTATAAAACTCAACAATCATAGAAAGAAATCAAAGGTGAATTATGTCAAAAGCAACACAACTCCACGGAGATGATATTCCACTCGCAAAACTACGCCAAAGTCGTAAACGTAAAATTGACAAGAGGTACGGGCAGCGAATCAAGGCGTCAATCAATAATGTTGGACTGATTGAACCACTGGTCGTCTGCAAAGACGAAAGCGGTTATGTTATTTTGGACGGGAATTATCGATACGAACTCCTGCTTGAAATGGGATTTGAAACGGCACCATGCTTCATTGTCGAAAATTATGATTTGTATACAATGAATCGGCAGGTCAACCATGTGTCGCCGCTTGAAGAAGCAAAAATGATTCAAAAAGCGTCAGAAGTCGTTGGTGAGAAACAGATTGCAGCTGCACTTGGATTAAAAAGCATAACACGTCGGCTCACCGATTCAACGAAGTCAAAACTTCATGCAGATGTGTTGAAAGCGTATGATAATGGAACATTAGGGCAAAGTGCGGTGAAAGAGATGGCTCACGTTGTAC
>JBOFQC010000609.1:0-10082 GCA_051660725.1 Thermoguttaceae bacterium | reverse complement strand
TTACAAAGCAATATTATTGAAAGGAAGTTCTGGTATAAAATAATATTGGGGTTGTGTTTATGATAATACGAATTGTCAGATTCTTTTTAGACGGACCTTTTTCCGCAATGTTGATTGTTACCGCCATTTTGCTTGGAGTCGCAGCGTTGTGGATGACACCGCGTGAAGAAGACCCGCAAATAATCGTACCAATGGCAGACGTGGAAGTTGCGTTTCCCGGCCATTCACCGCGTGAGGTCGAAGAATTGGTAACAAGACCGCTTGAACGGATTTTGTGGCAACTAGACGATGTTGAACATGTGTATTCGTCAAGTATGAGAGATGGTGCAATGGTGACGGTGAGATTTCACGTCGGCACCGACCGGGACCGCGCAATGGTTAAGTTGCGAGATAAAATTGATGAGAATTTAAACTTGATACCAGACGGTGTCACGGCTTGGCGTGTGATACCGGTAAGCATAAATGACGTACCAATTCTTACGCTTACACTTCATGGAGGTAATTATACTCCTTTTGAACTCAGAAGATTTGCAGAAGAGTTAACTGCAAGACTGGATTCGATTTCCGACATATCTCGTGCGGAAATTATTGGTGGTTATTCCCGTGTAATACGTGTTGAACCGATAATCGAGAACCTTGCAGCAAGGCATCTTTCATTCAGTGATTTATACAATGCGATTCGTCGTGCGAACTCGGCGGGAAATGTCGGCACTTCAATTTATAATGGTCGTAATACCGTGCTTTTAACCGATCCTTCTTTGGAAAGTGCCGAAGCAGTTGGCAAAATTGTCGTAACAGCCTCTGATAATCGCATCATCCGTGTAAATGATGTCGCTGAGGTAACCGATGCCCCTGAAGTCCCTGATTCGTATGTTAATTATAATGGTAAGCCTGCAGTTACAATAGCATTTAGTAAAAAATCTGGTGTCAACGCTGTAAAGCTCACTAAAGAAATAATTGCAGAAGCTGAAAAAGCAAAAGCATCAGTGATACCCTCTGGTGTTGAAATGACGCCAACACGAGATCAAGGTCATTCTGCTAATTTACGTGTAAATGATCTTGTTAGCGGCATGTTTTTCGCCGTTCTTACAGTTGCGATTCTAATTGCGCTTACAATGGGGTGGCGAGAAAGCCTAGTTGTTGGCGTTTCAGTACCAGTCAGTTTTGCATTGGCTCTTTTTACTAACTTCTTATTTGGTTATACTTTAAATCGTGTAACTTTGTTCGCTTTGATATTAAGTCTCGGTCTTGTTGTAGACGACCCGATTATGAACGTTGATAATATTCAGCGACATATCAGACTTGGCAAAAAGAAACCTTTTGATGCCACTTTAGCTGCAGTTGCAGAGGTGCTGCCTCCTGTAATTCTTTCGACGATTGCTGTGATTATTTCGTTTGCACCGATGTTTTTCATTACTGGTATGATGGGCCCGTACATGGCACCAATGGCAATAAACGTCCCACTTACGGTTATTTTTTCAACAGTGTGTGCTTTGACATTTGTACCGTTCATGGCTTATCGCTTACTCCGAAACCGTTCCGGTGAACTTGTCGGTGAACAAAGTGACGGTGCGCCAGTGTGGATTAAGCGGTTGTACGCAAGAGTTATTACACCGTTTTTTAATCGACGAAATGCAATTCTTCTACTAATTACGGTTTTTGTGTTAGTCATTTCATCAGCAGGACTTATGCTTCTGAAGGTGCCTCTCAAAATGCTTCCGTATGACAACCGAGATGAGCTTCAGTTCATTGTAAAAATGCCTCCTGGAACGACTGCAGAGAATACGTCTAAGCTTGTAGGCGAACTTGAGAAATTCCTTGCAAAGCAGAACGAGGTAGTTAATTTTCAAAGTTACATTGGTGTCGCGTCTCCTGTAGATTTTAATGGATTGGTACGTCATTATCGTTTACGTAATCAAGGTAACCAGGCTGATATCAGAATTAACATTCTTCCACGAACCGAGCGAAAAATGGCGTCACATGAAATAGCATTGCGTTTTCGTCCAGACGTGGAAAAAATAGCGGCTGATTATAATGCTGATGTAAAAATCGTCGAGGTGCCACCTGGCCCGCCGGTTCTGGCAACAATGACAGCCGAGATTTACGGTACACCTGATATGAGTTATGACGAATTATTAGCTGGTGCCGAAGCGTTAAAAGACAGGTTACGAAAAACTGATGCAAAGCATTTCACAGAAATTGACACATTGCAGGAACCGACACCAGACCGTTGGATTTTCCGAATTGATCCTGAGAAGGCTGCGGCAAATGGTATCACATCGAAAGAGATAACGGATTGCCTTAGCACTGCAATTTCAGGAGTTTCAGCTGGTAATTTACGTGTGGACGGGGAACGGTATCCACTTCAGATCAAGTTGCGCTTACCTTACGCTGACAGAAATGATTTCCAGCGAATCAAAACATTAACTATTCGCGGAGTTAATGGAAATGCAGTGCAACTTGCTGAATTAGGGACCTTTGACACCGCAAAGGCGGAAGTACCGATCATGCATAAAAATCTGAAACCGGTTGTGTTCGTAACTGCTGAAGCGGTTGGTCGAGCTCCGGGAGAGATGATATTGGAAGCTGACTTCAATACACTAAATAAAGACCCGTTACCACCTGGTATCAACGTGAATTGGGCAGGTGAAGGTGAATGGGAAATTACTTTGCGTGTTTTCCGTGATTTGGGAATCGCCTTTGGAGCCGCTATGATTGGAATATTTTTGCTTTTAATGGTCCAAACACGAAGTTTTCGCCTTTCATTAATAATGATGTGTGCGATACCACTTACGATTATAGGAATCGCGCCTGGATTTTACATTTTGAATTTTATTGGTACTGATATCGTTGGCGGTTACGCTTCGCCTGTGTTTTTCACGGCAACCGGCATGATTGGCATGATCGCACTCGGTGGTATCGTTATCCGTAATAGTATCGTTTTACTGGAATTTATTTGGGAAAGTCGTCAAGCCGGAATGCCGCTAAGAGAAGCTGTGCTGCAATCCGGTGCAGTTCGTTTTCGCCCGATCATGTTGACCGCATTGACAACTTTAATGGGTGCGTGGCCGATCACGCTTGATCCGATATTATCAGGACTTGCCTGGGCTTTGATTTTCGGCCTGGTGGCAAGCACTCTTTTCACAATGATTGTGATACCAGTGATTTATATGTTAATCGATAAAGAAAATGTGTCTTAACCCAGTAGGTGTCATTATGAAGAAAACCAAGATAAACAATAATTTATATTATGTGATATTCGCAATGTTGGGACTCGGGTTTATAGTCTGGTCCATGCTTTACCAGTCCGGCATCATTGGTGGGCCGGTAAAGGTCAAACCGGGTGAAAAATCGCTTTCTGATAAAACAGAAATTGTTTGGACGGAATTAAAAGAAGAAGCAGTACCGCAGATTTACACCGCAATTGGCACAGTGCGAAGCCGTGAATCAATTGATATCATATCTCGTTTGCCGGCAGCACGTATCCTTGATATCAAGGTGCGTTCTGGAGATGCAGTAAAATCAGGTGAGATGCTTGTCAAGTTGGAAGATACCGATCTTAAAGCTGCACTTGACACGGCACAAGAAAATCTTAACGCAGCTTTAAGCCGTTACGACTTGGCCGAGAACGAGTTTAATCGAAGCAAGGATTTGCTGAAGAATAACACCATTTCGCAAAGTGAATATGACCAGTCATTAAGTAATTATAATTCAGCACGAGCGGATGTTCTTGTGCACAAACATGTTATGGAAAACGCAAAGGCGAATTTTTCGTATTCGGAATTGAGAGCGCCGTTTGATGGGATCGTTGCAGAACGGTTCAATGATCCGGGTGATTTGGCGACACCACAAAACAGAATTCTAGCTTTTTTTGATCCGGGAAAACTCGAGCTGCGAATACCGATTCGTGAAGGTCTTGTTTCCAAGTTGAAAGTCGGAGAAAAGCTCAACGTAAAAATTGAAGCGTTGAATCGAAGTTTGGCTGCTGAGATTAAGGAGATCATCCCGTCTGTTGATCCGGGCAGTCGCACCTTTTCTATTAATGCGTGCCTACTAGGTGATACCGCAGGAATAATGCCGGGTATGTTTGCGATTTGCCAAGTGGAAATTGGCACCGAAAACATTTTGCCAATTGCGGCAACATCAGTTAGACACGTTGGGCAGCTTGAATACCTTATAGTAAAAACATCGTCAGGGGCAGTTGAACAATTTATCACAACCTCACCGCTACGAAACGGCATGTTAAAAATCGTTTCGGGAGCGCAAGCAGGAATTTTTTACAAACAAACCCCTTAGTATGACCAAAACAATAAATTTCGTAAATAAAATAGATCAGGCAAACAATAAGAACATTAGCAATTCGAAGATTATCAACTCCAAAACCGTTGCGAAACTGCCGCATGAATTTCTGTCATCAATGGCAGAAGTTATTCGTATCCTTGGAAATGGACAGAGGTTACGTATACTGGAACACCTTGATTTTCACGGCGAATGTAACGTAAGTAATATAGTCGAATCGCTTGACGCCCAACAAGGAGCGATATCACAGCATTTGAGTAAAATGCAAAAAGCCGGACTGCTTTCTTGCCGTCGTGTGAGCCGTGAAGTGTTTTATAAAATCGCTGAAGAAAAAGCGATAACGATTCTTAATTGCATCAGGAAAAAATATGAAGAGATTAAATAATCACGTCGGTAATAAATTACAGTGACTTTGAAGTATTACATGTAATAGCGAGATTTCAACTACATAGCAGCGCCGAGCAAGACTCGGCGGCTAATATAGGATGCACAAGAGAATTTTTATTTTCACCCGCTATACACCCGTAAGAATGGCACGGAAATTTTTCTGTGCGTTGTCATTTTATCATGCGTTTCAAAACAGTTTCGCCCTGTTTCGCCCCGTCGTTCTTCACACACACCACGTCTTTCATCGTTAAAATTAATGATGTCCAGCATTACATTTGGTGAATCGTTTATCTCAGGTGACGCCTCATTGGCACCAGAATGCGGTTCGTCCGTAGTGGTGTCAGGTTCGTTTTCGTCGGTGTCACATGAATCATTCGTGTTGTCGGCAACGCAATAACCTGAACCCGGATGCTCTGCTTCCATGACGCCGAGATTTGCAACATTTGATTTGTTTGCGTAAAGCGAGAGTGCCATTAATGGAAAGTAAATCCTGTAATAATGGTATCTTAGGTAAAACACGAGAGGAAAGCCCGTTCCTGTATACTCCTTTTCATCCCAGGTTCCATCACGATTTTGTTTATCAAGCAGAAATCTGATACCACGATAAACCGCTTTGTGGTCCTTTAATCCGGCAGCAATGAGTCCCATGACCGCCCAAGCTGTTTGCGAAGCGGTTGGAGTCCCGGTGCCACGTAGTTTGTCGTCAATGTACGAATTCGGGGTCTCGCCCCATCCGCCACAAGGTTGTTGGTGTGCGAGCAGCCAATTTTTACCTGCTTGTATTGCCGGATCATTTATCGGTACGCCAACCGCAGTAAGACCGGTTAATCCTTGCCAGGTTCCGTAAATGTAGTTGACACCCCAACGACCGAACCAGCTTCCGTCGGGTCGCTGCACCCGCTTCATGTAATTCACCGCTTTATTAATCGCGGTGTTGTGGCCGAATTTGTAGCCGAGCCGTCCTAACGATTCGAGTACTCTGCCGGTGAGGTCAGGTGAACTCGGATCAATCATCGCGTTGTGGTCTGCAAAAGGAACTCGACAAAGCATCTCCCGATTATTGTTTCTGTCAAAAGCAGCCCAACCGCCGTCTTTATTTTGCATTGCAAGTAACCATTTGACACCACGTTCGAGTGAATTTGAGAGGTCGGCAATCTGCAACGCTGAATTTTTTGCCTCCTCGACGTTACTTGCGGACTCCGTAGCAATTAATCGGTGCGGCTCGATTCCGCAGATTTTTTCATCTACCGAATCGAAACGACCACGTAACACCATTAACGCCATTGCGGTGTCATCATTGTCGGGATAAAACTCGTTGTTGAACTCGAAACACCAACCGCCCGGCTGTACCTTCACGGTTTCGTGCCAGTCACCTTTTCTGGAAAGTTGCTGTGAACGAATCCAATCGACACCCTTTTTTATCATTGGGTGCGCAGTTGTCATGCCACCTATCATTAACGATTTTAAAGTTAACGAAGTGTCCCATACTGGCGATCTGCACGGCTGAACGTGGGCACGACTCTTTTCCTTTTCCCAGATTACAAGGGCGTCAAGTTGTTTACGACAATAACGCACCTCTTTTGAATCGTCAGCGTACCCGAGTGCCTTCAATGCGATCCAGCTCCAGATTATCGGCGGATAAATCGCGCCAGGTCCGTCACTTCCTTCAAATCGGTCAAGCATCCACTTTTTCGCCATTTCAATCGAGGTCTTATGAAGCGGTCTAAACCCGATATTTCGGCAATACCACATCGCTTTGTCAACTGATCGAAAAAAGAAATCCCAGGAAAATATGTTTTTCGTGAATTTACGACCCGGTGCAACAACCGGCGGCAATTTGTTAGGGTCGGATGTGAAAAGTTCTCGAATTCCACGCTCAGCCGGGATTTCCTTAACCGGTCTGAGAGCCGAAACAATCGAGAGCGGCACAAAAATTGTCCGCGACCACGAACTCATTGCGTAAATGTTTATCGGGAACCATTTCGGCAAAAACATCATCTGTGGCGGCACTGCCGGGCACTGATTGTGCGGAATCTGACCCAAAATGGCAAGATAAAATCGCGTAAAACTGTTTACTTTTTCAATACCGCCCAGCTCTCGTACTTTGCTTTTGGCACGTTGCATGTATTCGGAACTGGGGTCGTGGCCAGTGAGTTTAAGCGCAAAATACCCTTTCACGGTATTGTGTATATCAGGTTCGGCACCGACGTACATTCCCCAACCGCCGTCTGGCAATTGCTTTTCAACGAGATCGTTTGCCAAGAAACGTGCCAATTCGCTGTTTTCCTCGCCAAGAAACGCGAGTAGCATTATTGTTTCGCTTTGAAGCAGCGCGTCCCCTTCAAGTTCGGCAACCCAATACCCTTCCGGGTTTTGGTTTTCCATGAAAAACGTACGGGTTCGGCTTATCGCCCGTCTGAGTTCCTGCGCGTAAACTTCGTCAAATTGCGGATTAGGAACCTGAAAATCAAGATTAGAGTTTTTATGATTCTGGAAATTTGACACAACACGAATCCTTTCATTTGTGAGCAACTTCATTATTCGCTCAGCCAAACCCGTAACGGGTCAAACTTGGTGCTCCACCCTCCGCGAAACACCGCATACCAAAGCCGGTATGTACAACGACCAGCCGCTAGGCCTGAAAACCTAATATCAGCCCCTAGAATAACGGTAATAACATAAGAGAATTGTATCAGATTTCGCAAATGCTGGCAACCCGAATCGGATGAAAACCAAAAATCGGGTGCAGTAAAATATTGCAGGCAAAGATATTAAATTGGTGTAGACGAATCCATAACAGCAGGAATGCAGGTCGTACTCGACCGTAATGACGGTCAGAAGAGAAAAACGTCGATTATCCTGACGCTTAGCAACATAAAATCGTTTTATTCAAAGGATTGGGCTTCGCCGGGAAAGATTCCACTTCGGACTTCACTACAATAAGATTTTACAGCGTCGGTTATAGTTTTACCAAGATTAGCGTAAGTTTTTACGTGTTTCGGATTCGTTTCGTTGAAACCAAGCATGTCATGAAATACAACAACCTGTCCGTCACAATGCGGGCCGGCACCGATTCCAATCGTAGGCACAGAAGTCTTTTGCGTTACTTGTTTTGCCAAGTCTGTCGGGATACATTCGAGCACAACAGAGAACACCCCGGCCTTTTCAACCGCTTCGACATCCGCAAATAGCGACTCGACGTTACGCTGCACAGAAAATTTTCCAATTTTTTTTACGTCTTGCGGCAAAAGTCCGCAGTGTCCCATTACTGGAATCCCAGCATCAACCACAGCTCGTATAACTTCAGTCCGCTTGGTTCCCCCTTCGATTTTTACAGCGTCCGCTTGCGTAAATTTCATGATTTTCGCCGCCGCTTTGACCGCTTCTTTCGGGCCAAGTTGGCAATGCGGAAAAGGTATGTCTACTACAATAAGAGCGTTTGAAACGGCTCGAGCGACCATTTCAGCGTGGTATATCATGTCGCGAAGCTTCACCGAAAGAGTGGTTGGTTTTCCCTGCACCACATTTCCGAGACTGTCACCAACCAAAACGGCATCAATTCCAGCCGCATCGGCCAAGCGAGCAGAGGTAAAATCGTAAGCGGTGAGCATACAAAGCTTCGCCTCGCCCTTACGCATTTGAAACTTCGGAACTGTGATCTTCATATAAGTAAGCCCTCAAAATCCTTTTATTGATCTACACGAAAAATTTGAACAGTTATACCGGAGCCCGGTATGGGCGGGAACCTGCCGTTCAGGCATAAGTAGCTTCGCGTGAAGTGTTCCACCTCCCGCGACCTGCCGTCGAGGCGTGAATAGGTCGGCTTTTTTCCCGAGTTTTTCAATGTTTAATGCTGATTATCTTCAGCTTACCCTAAATTGGAAAACATGCAGTTTATGCCGGGCGACAGTATATATAAACAATAATTCGCGAGATTCCACGACTTTTGCGACTCCGTTTAGCTTCAACTGGAAAAGTCGAGGATCAATTTTTTTGAAAATATCAGTAAAAAAGTCTATTTTTTATTGAAACAGATTGAGGCCATAACCGGGTACTCGCCGTCTACCAGTACCTTGCAAAGAATGGTTTCCATTGTTGACGCTTCGGGAATCTTAGGTAAGCCGATACCGATATCCGGCACCGAAAGTGTAAATTGGCCGCCAACTTTTTCCAGAAGCAACATAAGTCTACCACCGAAAACATTAGTAAGTTCGGCAACAATATCTCTTATTAACGGACTGTTTAAGTCGGTTTGCTCGCCAGCATACATGTTTCTTGCCAACTCGAATGCTAACGATTTCGACACAATGAACCAAATCGAATGAATGTCCGGCGAATTCACTCTCATGCAGGCCCAAATCCAGTCTCCTTCGTTTTCAAGCAAAGCGTTGAAATTAATATCACTCGCTTTCATAGCAAAACTGGTCGGCTGCTGCGCTGGTGTAGCAACTCCGGCCCAAGGGTCAGCTTCCGTTTCGGCAGACTCCGCCGGCATAATTGAGGTGCCCCAATTGTCATCATCATCTTCTATACTTGGATCAGTAGCAAGACTTGTGCCCCACGCATCTCCTTCGCTGCCAGCAACTCCCCACGAATCGGCTTCCGCATCATCGGCAGATGCGGCGGCTTGTGTTGAACTCGGCGGAGCAACAACTGCCGGAATCATGTAAGTACCGGATTTTCCACTTTCTTCTTCTTCCGTAAAGTCAGTCTGAATCGGAGGGGTGACATTTGGGTTTTCTGTTTCATTATACCCCCAACCGGATT
The DNA here is from genome assembly GCA_051660725.1 of Thermoguttaceae bacterium. Taxonomy (GTDB): domain Bacteria; phylum Planctomycetota; class Planctomycetia; order Pirellulales; family Thermoguttaceae; genus JAVBSX01. The sequence continues at coordinate 629 of JBOFQC010000609.1, read as the reverse complement.
GTGCCTTGCCAGACTTATCCGAATCGTCCAAACTGCTGAACTCCTCGTTTCCAATTTGGATCGAATACGGTACCACCTCAGCAAACGCCATTGTTTCCAGCGTTTCACGTACAGCGTCAAATAACAGATTTCCGAAGTTTTTAAAAGTCATTATCCGTCTTTTTTCGTAATTGCGTTTATTGCCTCAACCAACATCGGCGGACTAATCGGTTTCGACAGAATCCGCGTCGCACCTAGTGACAAAAGTTCGTTTCGTTGTTCTTCGTTTCCGGCACTTGTAACAACGAGCACGGGAGTTCCACTTAAACGTGGGCTAACCGAAATTCTCCGCATCAACTCGATACCATTCATGTTCGGCATCGTAATGTCTGTAACCAGAAGATCAGCGGTAACTTCTTTCATTTTCTGAATCGCCTCTACACCATCGGACGCTTCGAAAAAGTTAGCCTCCCCGAGTCCTGCAATTTCCAGGCAGCGGCGTATAAACATACGTGCCAAAGCAGAGTCATCTGCTATTACAATATTTTTCATCGCATCAGAATGTTATATAGGGTCATAACAGTATATATACTGAACAACGGCATAAAACTAACCGTACTTAAAACAGTATAGTTATTATTGATTACAGT
>JBOFQC010000608.1:0-4617 GCA_051660725.1 Thermoguttaceae bacterium | reverse complement strand
ATTTCGAGCTGTTAAAATTACCCGACGCAATTTTTCTCGAACCCTCAATTAATGTCGTGATTGGTGAAAAAATCCACTTGTATCCAAACCAAACAAGTAAAACCAAAATCACGCCGGAAGTCAAACCGGAGAAAATGACAAACACACGCAGAATATTGTACCGGCCCTGCGCCGTCTGAGATGATTTGCTTAGGTCCGAAAACTGATAACCCGGTAATTTTGACGTTTGGATTCGCAGTGAATATAAAATTTCACCGAGTTCCATTATTGTTTCGTCAGAAGTAATCCAATCGGAATTATCCAACACCGCTTCGAGTCTTTTCAAATCGAATCGAATCTGGGATATTGTTTCCCATTCGTTCAAAAGCTCATTGTTTGACGCGGAGTCGGAAGACGCTTCCGGATCAACTTTTTCCTGCAACAAAGTGGTGTACTGCTCAATTGTCAGGCCGAACCTCGCCGTTTTAGTTAGAAAATCCGAACTTTGGTTCCTTGCGGTGAAATCAGTGTCACCAAAAACGTCACTTTTTCCGCCTCGTGAACTGTAAGCCTTTTGAAGTTCGCGAATCGTTTGAATTTCTTTATATGTGCTGTTCATTCCCTCAACTTCCGCCAGAAGCTCAGTCGAGACAGGTAAAATTTTTGCTCGCCAATTCAGGTCGGCAACCATTTTTCGGTAAAGTGAAAGCGCAGCTAACCCCGTTGCTGCCAAGCTGAAAACGAGAATCAGCAGCAATATTGTACATAACACGAGTTTGTGACGAATCGGACGCTTTTTCATGGGACCCATTGTAACCTTTATTACCTCGGATAGAATGTACACTGTCGGTTTTTTAGGCAAAAAATACACGTATGTTGACTCATATACTGCACGTGGTCTATACTCTGCAGTTTACTCGCTTTGTATACCCTTGCTTTTCCCGAAGGGTACAGCAAGGAAAACTGCGGTTCAATGACTACGCATGGTAAAATAACTTAATTCTCCCCGCCTCCAGTCTTTTGACACAATGAGTATTCTCGCAATTCAGTACAAAACGGCTTCAGATTCCCCGATACTTCTGGCTTATAATCGTGAAGAAAGAATCAGCCGTCCGTCAACACCGCCGCGAATCCAATCAGGCCGACCACGTGTTGTTTGCGGAATTGACCGAAAAGCTGGCGGAACTTGGGCCGGCGTTAATCAACACGGACTTTTTTGTGCCGTTATTAACTGTCCGAAACGGAATGTGCCGTTTGATCCCAGGTCACGCGGTCTGCTCTGCAAAGAACTGCTCGGATGCCGCACTGCCGAAGAATCCCTTGAACGGGCTCTCGGTGAACTCTCTACCGGTTGTTACGCTGGTGGAAATTTCCTCTGCGTTGATCGACAAAGCGGCGGCGTGGTTTACGGCGGTGACGAAATTGAAGTGGTGCATCTCAAACCGGGTCTGCACATGCTCAGTTCAAATAAATTGAACGACCACAACGACCCGAAGCAGGAATTTGTCAGACGGCTTCTTACGCTTCAACGAATGGATTCGGCTGTTACGTTTTTAGCGGTTGCCAGCCGAACTTTTTCGAGAAAAGCAGACGAAGCCGGAAAACGCGGAATCGTGACCGAAGACGAAGATTTCGGTACAGTCTCGTCAATGTTACTTTCGCTCACCGAAAGAACGCAAAAATCCATTATGCAGTTCGCTGCCGGTCCGCCGAGTGAAAAACCTTACGAAGATATGTCCGCTCTGTTACGTCAGGTTCTTTCGACTGACCGAGCAAACATGGCAAGAAATCTAGCGCAAAGTTGATATGCCGTTGGACAGTATAAAAGCAGTGCTTGCCGAACTTGGAGTTCCTGCTTACCGGTTGGCGCAAATCAGAAAATGGATTTTCGCTCGAAAAACTGACCGGTTCGAGTTAATGAACGACTTGCCGAAAGAACTGCGTAAGAATCTGGCAGAAAAATTCGCTTCCGATTCGGTGTTCAGCGGAAAAATTGTCGCGGAGTCCGGTTCACGTGACAAAACGGAAAAAATTCTTATTGAATTTCCTGACGCTCATCAAGTGGAGTGCGTGCTTCTTACCGCTCCTCGTCAGAAAAAAGATGTTTCGGACTCTGGACACAAAAAATTCCACAATTCGCAAAGAGGAAAAAAAACTCCGTCTGAATCCGATTCGTGCGAAAGTCACCGAACCGGCTGCATAAGCACACAAGTCGGCTGCGCAATGGGGTGCTTGTTTTGTGCCAGCGGGCTTGATGGTTTTGTACGAAATCTTACGTCTGGCGAAATTCTTGAGCAGATACTCCGTTTGAACCAACGAACCGGTCAAAGCGAACGGCTCACGCATCTTGTTATAATGGGAACGGGCGAGCCGCTGCTGAATCTCGACGCTCTTTTGCCCGCACTTGAAGAAGCAACGGCAACTGACGGACTCGATTTAAGTGCCCGACGAATCACGATTTCAACGGTTGGAATACCGAGTGGAATTGCGAAGTTGGCTGAGTGCGGGCACCCGTATAAATTAGCAATTTCATTACACGCACCCAACGACGAACTGCGGAGCGAAATTGTGCCGCAAAACCGTTTTTCGGGCATTTTAGAAATTTTACGTTCTTCTGAATACTACTTTAAAAAGAGCGGCAGACGTGTTACGTTTGAGTACGTGCTGATTCAGGGAAAAAACGACCAGGACGAACACGCTAGGCAGCTTGCTCAACTTTTACGAGGCAAAACGGCAATTGTGAACCTGATTCCGTTCAACCCGGTGATTGAGTTGCCGTACAAAACCCCGTCTGTTCAAGCGGTACGCCGATTCGTTGAGATTCTCGAATCATCTGGTATTCAAGTTAAAATCCGGTTCCGAAAAGGGGACCAAATTGACGCCGCCTGCGGTCAACTCCGACGACGTGTTGGTAATGCAAAAGTGTAAAAGTGTTACACTTGGTTACACATCTTGGTTACACATCTTGGTTACACATCTTGGTTTTGCATTTTCGTTAATTCTACTTTAGTGTAAGAATTTTTAATCGTAAAGTACCCGGGAATCATCAGTGCCGAAAGAATACCGCCCAGTTGTATGAATGGAAACCATACAAACCACGGTTGCCGGTACAGTAATGCAATTACCCCAATTCCTAGAATGCACAATCCTAAAACCGAAAGTGCTAAAATTGTTACAAGAATAATTTTTCGTCCTTTTCCACGAGGAACACAAAACCCGCAAGCACAACCTAAAATTCCGCCAATACAACCAATAACGCTTCCAGCAATTCCTCCAAGCCAACCTGATTCTTGTTCAGAAAACCATGCTTTAGCCGCCGCTTGTTTTGGAGTAGAAGCTTCTTGTTTTTCAACAGCATGAGCTGAAAGACATGAAACAGTGACAACCAAAAAAGACATTAAAAAAGCCATTCGACACATCTGAAATTTCCTTTCATACCGTAGCACGGCAAGGCGGGAACCTGCCGTTCAGGCATAAATAGCTTCACGTGAAGAGTTTCGCCTCCCGTTGGTCGGCTTCCTTTCCCGTGATTTTGTTGGTTGAATAGTTGTTATATTCACAAATCCCGTAATTGGAAAATGTCAACTTAATGATGTTGTACAGTATATTAGTCTGAAGATGATTTTTGGCGGTACGATGTGAGTAATTCCGTGAATGTTGCTTGGTCAATCTTTGTGTCAATTAATGCGGCACGAAGTTGCATTTCAAACGGGTCGGGTTTAGATTCACTTTCATAAAGTTTTATTTTATCAATAAGCCGATCCAGCTTGAGCCGAACTGTCGGATAACTTATACCGTAATCTTCAGCTAGTTGTTTTAGCGAACCAGAAGCGAGCAAGAAACGTCTAATAAAACCAAGATCAGTCTCAGACATTCCTTCCAACCACACAGGTTTTTGTTCTTTTTGCATAAATTTTCTCCATATTATTAAACAAAATATTAGTATTGTTTTTGATAATGTCAATATTAAATTTAATAATATTTAAATTTTAGCAATTTTTTTGATATTATATTCAGAATGAATGTATATATTTTTCTATCTCGAAGTGATAAAATAAAGAAAATTTGGTCATAATCATTTCGTCAACAAAGTACATTCATCAATATTTTCACAAACAAAACAAAAATGAAACGCTTAAATTTTTATCTGAGTGCAATTTTCGTAGCGGCCTTGTTTGTACAGGCCTCCAGTTCCTGCAAAGCGGCGGAAGAGTCAAAAACTTCGGAAAAAACAAGAGAAACCGTTAGTAAAAATGCTGACAAGCAAGCGGAAAAGCCGTTTCGGTTCTTTGCGCTTTGCATGGATTCTGCGGACGAGAAGAAGCGGACGATTTCCGAACAGGGAGAAATGTTACAGGAAGTTGGTTTTGACGGCGTGGCAAACCTCTGGCTCGACGGTTTGGAAGAGCGAATCGAATCGTGTAAACAAAATGGTTTGAAGCTGGAACAGATTTATTTCAATGTCGATTTAAACGCTGCCGAATCGTTTGACGCACGACTTGCGGAAAAAATGTCAGCCGTAAAAAAACTAAACACCGACAAAAAAAAACCTTACGCGACCCAAACGCAACTTGCCGTTTTAATTGGCGGCGGCAAACCTTCCGATTCGGCTCTTGATGACAAAGCAGTTGAAATACT
>JBOFQC010000607.1:0-2771 GCA_051660725.1 Thermoguttaceae bacterium | reverse complement strand
GGTTTTCAAAGTTGGAATTTTTATTCTCCACAATTGGACAGCAGCAAGTTTAGCTACCAATTTACGTATTTTAACTTTTTCGTCTGACAGACCGGTTGTTTGGGTCGATGAAAGAGCTTCTAACCGTTCAACTGCTTTTTGTCGATTAACGTTTTGCGGCGAACCGAGCAGAACCGAGGCGGCCATTAGCGCTGCCGGATAATTATCAACGCCGCTCGGATTACTCTGCGGATTAATCCAATCGAGAGCAAGTTTTTCTTCCGACGTCAAACCAACAGCCGAAGCCGACCTGTTCGTGAACCAAACGAGCGGAATTATTTCCAAAAATTTTGTGTTCGGCTCATTTCGACAAAGGTTAATAAATTCTTTTCCTGCTTCTTCCGGTTCGCCCAAATATTGCAGACACTGAATAATTCTTGCAGTAATATTTTGTCGGGCTTCAAAATCGGGTTCCGACTCACGTACTTTTCGGTAAAGCTCAAACGCAGATTTATAATCGCCCGACTCATAAGCTGCCGACGCATGTTCCGCCGTTTGAGCGAAAATAACCGATTCTGAATAAAAGCAGAAAAAAATTACTGAAAGAATGATTACGTTTCGCATGAATTTAGTCCAAGTGTACAACAAATTAACCGTCATTGGCCGCTGTAGTTTGCAGGTATGTAAGTAACGGCATCCGCCATGATCCACAACAACAACCAAAACAGAGCGAAAAACAAATAAGTTTTTTGCTTCGTTCTAAAAGCAGTGATTAAAAAAACAATAGAAAAAAGCAGGAAAAAATGGTGTGTAAATTGAAAACCCGCTGCAAATATATGCGGATTACGAGGAAAGACAAAATATCCCACACATACCGAGAGCAATACAACAAAAATTGCAAATACCACGCTGACCGTTATACTAATACTGAAATGCTTTTTACCCATTTTTTTAAAAAAATAAGAAACGCCGAGCAGGGCTCGGCGGCTAACGGTCAAACGGTGCTAACATGCTATTTTTTATCACAATCTCTCACGCAGCGGAAGCCGATGTTTTGGTACGAAAGATTTTCCAACTGCTTCGAGCGGACAAAAACTTTGTAAGCGGCGTCACTGTTTTCCGCGCTTAAATACGAGCCGCCACGAACCACACGTGAACGGAATGAGTCGGCAGCGGAAACTATCATTTCCCCGTTTTCATCGCTTAAAAGTTCGGCGTCATCAGGAATCGGACCTTGCGGATTTTCACGTGGCGAACGGCGGTAATAATTCTCGTCGTAAATGTCACTGCACCATTCGGCTGCGTTACCGGTGATGTCGTAAACGCCGTATTCGCTGATCGGAAAAGAGCCAACCGGGGCAAGAAAATGAAAACCGTCCGCGTCAGCATTTTCAGTCGGAAACCAGCCTTGCCAGTAGTTAGCCATGTATCGACCGTTTGGTTCACGTTGATTTCCCCAAGAAAAATCTGCGTCAATTAGTCCGCTCCGGGCAACGTATTCCCATTCCGCTTCGGTCGGCAGACGTTTTTCGGCCCAATCACAAAAAGCGAGTGCGTCAATGTACGAAACATGCACAACAGGCAATTTCAACCAATCATCTCCAGCAGAGCCGGCAGGCGAAATTAATCGGTCAGTTTCCCAATTCGCGCCGGGCATTTTCGTCCAACCTTTCTTTTTCGAGTCGAAAACGTAACTCCAACCGCTTGTTTCCGCCGTTGTTTTATATCCGGTCGCTTCCACAAACAGGCGAAACTGCTGATTCGTTACCTCGAACTTGTCAATTTCAAATGGAGAAAGCTGCACTTCATGCGCAGGCCGTTGATCGGAACTGCCAGCCAAATCGTTTCCCATCATGTAGACTCCGCCCGGAATTTTTACCATTGGGGCAACCTTTCCAAGTGCAGCCAGTGCGGTACTTTGTGTGTTCAGAGTATCCTTCGGTTTGTCGGCTTGTTCGGTTCCAGTACTTGGCACCATATATTGCGTTGACGCACCAATTTGACCAATAAACTTATCCGTGAAGCTGTCCCGGAAATAAAAAAGAATACCAACAATAATAAAAAGAATCCAAGCGCAAACCGGGAACCAAAGCGCGAAACCGTCATTATTTCCGACTTTTCGCGTTTTGTCGGCCTTGCCTTCCTTAGCTGTCTTGGTTGGTTGTTTCATCGATGAATTTTAACAATCATACAATTTTTTTACATATTCATCTAAAAGGTAGGCGACTTTCTCCGAAAGTCGCTCCAGTTTCGGAGAAACTGGACTACCAAATTTCTAACGTCTAACGTCTAATCTCTTACGTCTTTTTTAAACAAACAAATCTCGTTGGTCCGTTGTTTTAATGGCAACAATTCTTTCACGAACTTTTTCCCGCATTGTGTCCGGTTCAAGCTGTGACACCGCTTGTTCAAGCACTCGTTCGCCAATTGCCCGCGTCTCCGGTGAAGCGTGGTCAACCAAATATTCCGCAAGCGTTGAAAGTGCGTTTGGCGTACAGAGATTCTGTATGAAGCCGGGAATTGCGTACTCCATGAAAACCTCGCCGGTTCTTCCGAGTCTGTAGCAAGCGGTGCAAAAACTCGGAATGTACCCGTCTTCGAGCAGTTGCCGCACAACTTCGTCCAGTGAACGCATGTCACCCAGCTCGAATTGTTCTTTTTCCAAAACTTGCGCTTTGTTAGTCTGCGAATCGACGTAGCCGCCGATTTCAAGCCGACTTCCGGCGTCAATCTGCGAAACACCGAAACCGAGTGCTTCCCGGCGAATGTGTTCCGGTTCCCTTGCTGTTAAA
>JBOFQC010000606.1:0-15608 GCA_051660725.1 Thermoguttaceae bacterium | reverse complement strand
TGCATCCCCCTTCACGCGCATCGGAGAGGGTTTTACCTTGCCGTAGCTGTTCCTCAATTGCGGCGTCCGCATTGAAAATCGAAGGGAATCCGTATCCTTTTTTTAGCACTTGCAGCGTTTTTTTAAGAACCGAATCAGGCGTCTTGCGGGAAAGCTGGATGTTACTGCTCGGTTGGAGCAAGTGCATTTCCTCGATGATATCAAGGAGCATTGCCGTCAATTCGTTTGAACCATCCGAACCGTCAGGGAGCAAGCCCGCAAGGTTGATGTTGGCAAAATCTGTATACGTGCCGCTTTCCGCAGCAGTGACACCGACTTTCGGAGGTGCCGGGTGATCGTTGAAAAGTATAAAAAAAGTCTCGAGAAGCTCTCTGGCAGAATCGGGTGTCAAACTGCCATTCGCCAAACCGGCTTTATAAAACGGATAAAGATGTTGGTCGAGATGCCCCGGCGAGAAAGCGTCCCAGCCGTTGAGTTCGGTAATGACAGCAAGGTGACAGAACCAGTAATACTGAAGAGCTTCGTGGAAATTTCGTGGGGCGTGAGCGGGAACATGCTGGCATACTTCAGCGATTTTTAGCAATTCGGTTTTTCGAACGGTGTCATTTTCCTCGTTTGCTCTTTGTTTGGCAAGTTCAGCATGACGCTGAGCAAATAAAATAACCGCATCGCATGAAATATCCATTGCGCGGAGCTGTTCACGTTTTGCCCAAGCTAAAGGATCACTCTCAAAATCAAGATTTTCAATTGCTGCTATGATATCATTCTTGAAATCCAACATCCCTTTCTGATAAATTTTCCCGTCGAGAACGGTGTGACCGGGCGCACGCTGTTCCATGAATTCGGTGAAAATCCCGGCGTGATATGCTTCGAGCCATTCGGCGGGCAATTGCTCAAAAATCCGCTCTCTCATGGTTCTTCCGTTCCAATATGGAATAACAGTTTCTTCATAAATTTGAAACATCTCTGGCGGAACATGGTACGAAGTCAATGCACGGGAATCCAGAATCCGCAAATCATCAAGTGAATGGCAAGTCAGCTCCGGGTATGTCGGCACGGCTTTCGGAGCAGGTCCGCGTTGTCCAACAATCAATTCACCATCTCCGATCCAAATCGTTTTGGATTGGCACAGGTTATAAAAAGATTTTGCCCGCAAGACTGGAATCGAATAACGTCCATCATTTTCTTCGTAAAAAGCGGTTAAGATAGCAGCGCGTTCAGGCGAGAGAGAAGGACTGCGTGCCAAGCTTTCAGCACGAAGTTTTGCAGTTCGGTTATTCATAATAGTAATAATGAGATTGGTGTGTATAAATACTGAGTGTCAGGATAAATTTTTGTTTTTATTAAAAAACAATTAGGCAAATAAGTTGTCCAGGATTTCACCACGCAACACCGCAAGCTCATATTCGCCGGTAGCGCCACCAGAGCCGCTCGCAGGTGTTTGCGGATTGTATCTTCTGTTTCCATAAGAACTTATGCCAATATAATACTCGCCGGCAGTATCAAACGTATATGTCAACTCCGAAAAACGATTCGTCACAGAAATGTCATCATTAAATGCAAGTTGTACGCCATTTGCATCAAAAATCCGCATGTAAGTGTCAAGCATCGCCACGCCACTGGTATTGAACGTGAAATCAACGCCAACATCATTTGCGGACACCACCAATCGATACATGTCGACATCCTGACGCCCATACTCACCATTACCGATCTGTTCGGTTATCGAAAAACGGTTATCTTGACCAAAACTGATATCCCATGCCGACGGCATTGTGTCGCCCGGTTCGGCTTTGGCACCACTTCGGCTTACTGTTAGCTTGTAATCGCCAACGGCTCCTCCAGGGCCACTGTTTTCAGTCGTTGGACTGTAGTTTCTGTTTCCGTAAGAACTTACGCCAATGTAAAACTTCTTGCCAATGTCAGTTGCCGTTGGAGTCCAGTCGATTTTCGAATAGCGGTTTCCTGCCGAAATGTCGTCATTGAACGAGAGAACCTTCCCGTTGGAATCGAAAAGTTTCAAGTAGGTGTCAAGGTTGGCACCACCTGTAACAGCGGCTGTTACAAACGAATATGTTTTATGCGAGTTAACATCTTCCTGTGACACCACGAATTCAAAAATATCGACGTCTTTTTTATCATAAAGTCCATTACCTATTTTATCGGTAATTGTGTACGGCGTTGCATCAGTCACCGTGATTACTGAGGCTTTTGAAATCTGGTCGCCCGGCTCACTTTCCAACGCTTTTTTGGTAATGCCTAACTTATAATCTCCGGCAGCACCGCCTGGACCACTGTTTTCTTTTGTCGGATCGTAATTTCTATTTTGGTAAGAACTTATACCGACGTAAAACGTCTTGCCAACATCAGATGCAGTCGGTGCCCAAGTGATTTCCGAATACCGGTCCATACTCGAAATGTCATCATTGGTTGCGATTACTTTGCCGGTTGAGTCCAACAGTTTCATATAAGTGTCGACTGCTTCTCCGTTCGTTGGTTGTGACGTTCGGAATGTGAATACCAGTTTGGCGTCAATATCAGCTTGCGAAACAGTAAATTCGAAAATGTCGACATCTTTTTTGTCGAAAAGTCCGTTGCCGATTTTGTCGGTAATCGTGTACGAATTATTCGCGTCAAACGTGACCTGCCACGCAGTGTTGAGCGAGTCCTTCGGTTCCGGAATATTACCCTGATATTCATAAGCTCCCATGTCCACATAGCCGTTTACTATTCGGAGTTTGCCGTTCAGATCAACGCGTATTGGAGTTCCGTCTTTATATTTTGCATAGTCGTTTTTACCAGCGTCGACTGCCAATGAATCAGATTGCAGACGCAAATCCCAATCTGCGGCAACAAAATTTTTGCCAGTGGTTGTTTGGTCGATCTTCACCGGAATCTTGACAAATTTAGGCAAAGCTGGAACCGAAGCTGTGCCGATGATATTTCCGTTTTCACCGTTCTCAAGATTTGTCGTGGCACCATATCCAAAAAACGAATTCTCAGCAGTCATGTCACCGTGTTTATTATTGAAATCGGATGAATTTGCTGCAATAATCGAATTTTTAGCGTTGAAATATGAGCCATAAGCCCATTTTAACACACCACCGCCAGACTCCGCGTAATTTCCAGCAATTGTACTATTTATACAATCAATTTTGCCACTCGTGTAAATGCCGCCACCTTCTGATGACATCCAGCCAGCCACTGCGTTTCCGAAAATAGCACTGTTTGCTATTACCACACCGTTACTGGTGCCAAATATACTGATTCCACCGCCGGTTCGAGCTTCATTTCCAAATATCGAAGAATTATTAACTGTGATGTCACCGAAAAGGTCAATTCCTCCGCCGTTCCAAGCTGCGGTATTCAGCGAGATAATGCAATTATCAACCATTCGTTGGTTGTTTCCAAGCGTGGCATGTATGCCGCCCCCTGATCCATTGGCTGTGTTTTCCGAAATTGTGCTGTTCACAATTGTGAAGTTGCCACTTGTACTTATTCCACCACCATCACGTTCGGAGAAATTCTTTGTAATCGTGCATCCGTTAATATTAAGTGTCGCGAAAGAATTTGAAACATAGATGCCACCACCACGTTCATTTGTATTACCATTGGTGATAGTCAGGTTGTACAAATCAAGATTGGTTACTGTATACAAAACACGAGTTTTTGCTTGTCCGTCGAGCGTAACATGTCCATTTCCTTTGATTTTCAGAGAATTATCGATGTACAGCTGTCTGTCGAGAAGGATAGAACCGGCAAGATTCGGCGCAAACACTATCTCCTGTCCAAAATGGAGCTGATTGTAAATCGCTTCTCGAAGCGACACTTTATCGTTTGTCAGATCGAACTCATCGTCAAGCGTGGTGACAATCGAATAATCCACAGGCTGAACTTCCGGCGTTCCAGTAAAATCCAAAGACGAGGTTCCTTTTCCAATTGCATACCCACTGTATTTTGTGAGGTGCAAGTCAAGCGTATCCGGGTTCATTAGTCGCCCGTCATTATCGAACTGCGGTCCAACCGCAAACCACGGCGAATAATCCATGAAAGAATTTGTTGGAGTGTAAAATCCGTTAGAATTCGGATACATTGTCGCCCAGTTCTTGGTAATAATGGAGTTATTAAATACTGCTGACGAAAAGTAAGAGAAAATACCGCCGTATTGCCAAGCAGAATTTCCTGCGATTGTACAGTTCGTGACAGTAATAAATCCGGTGTTTAGAATACCACCACCTTCTCCAGTCGTGTAACCCTTGGTAACCGTACAACCGATTATCTCGACATTCGACACATTATGCATAATTCGCGTCTGCATCTGCCCATCAAGAGTGATTTTACCACCACCATCTATCGTAAGCTGTTTGTCAACATAGAGTTGCGAGTCTAGCAGAATTGCGCCTGCCAAACCGGCAGCAAATGTAATAGTTGTTTTTTGCGATGTAAAGTAAATAGCTTCTCGAAGTGATACCTCGTTGTTGGAAAGATCAAACTCGTCTTTCAAAGTGGTGACAATCGAATAGTTAACTGGCTGCGGCTTTTTTTCTCCAGTGAAATTCAGCGACGGAGCTCCTTTTCCAATGGAGTCACCACTGAATTCGGTTAAATGCAGATCAATGGCATCAAAATTTGTCAATGTTCCATTAGTATCGAACTTTGGTTCAACAGCAAACCACGGATTGTAGTCAAAAAAGTTACTTAAGGTTGGACCATCGGAAAAATAACCACTTATGTTTGCTGCTGTGTGTGCCCAGTTTTGTGTGATTACAGAATCTTGTACTGTGACCATCTGAGAGTACTGCGAGTCGACCATGATTCCACCTCCACTATACGCTTTGTTCCCGGCAATGGTTGAGCTGCTCACAGAGACTCTTCCTCCGAAACTGTAAATCCCACCTCCATAGTCGTTTGCAGTATTACCGAAAACGATGCTGTTCTGTATCGAGACATCAAAACCAAAAAAGCAGGCTCCAGCACCTTTGAACGCTTTGTTTCCCGATATAATACAGTCGATAATGGACACTTGCGAATTTACTGATCCAGAAGCAAATATACCACCGCCGCCACCTAAAGTATTGGACGACGAAGTAGCTTCAGATACATTGTCAGATATAACGCTATGTGTTATCGTCAAGTTGCCTTCGTATAGCATGAGTCCGCCACCTTCGTAAACAGACACATTTTGCGTAATCGTACAATTCGTTACAATTAACGACCCACGTTCAGCCAAAATTCCACTACCAACATTCGATGATCCGCCTGTTATATTTATATTTGCCAGTGAAACATCGCTTTCTTTGAAAAGAAACACTCGGTTTTTTTCAGCGGCATCCAATGTCAGAGGTGTGGTGCCAAATCCGACGATTATTACACTTCCTTTTATTAATGAGGGAATGCGCACCTGTATTTCATCTGACTCGTGAGCGTAAGTGATCTTGTTTTGCGTATCAGTTGTTCTGCAAACGATAATGTCGGATTTTGTCGAATTACCTGCAACATTTATCGCGGCTTTCAGGTTTGCCGCCGAAAGTTCATCAGCAGTGATTTCGATAAAATTATAATCAGACATGTATTCCGAAAGTTGCAGGTCGGGATTGTCCCTACGAATCTGCGCGAACTCTTCCCGGGAGACTGCGGCGGCTTTAAGCGTTGTTCCTTGTTTTACTGCTGAATAATCCGAATCAAGAGATGTCGTACCATCTCCCTTTGCCATAACTCGAACATAATACGTTGTTTCTGGCATCAGGTCATCAATCATGCCGTAAGTCGCGATACCGGAGTCGATCAGTTTCGTGCCGACACCACTGGTAAACGCCTCATCCGTAGCGTATTGCAGCACAAATCCTCTGGCGTTTTTCACCGGTGACCACGCAACGGTGATTTCGCCACTTCCGGTTCCTGCGGTTATTCCGATAATCGGTGTATCCAGTTTCTTAACTTCACTTGTTCCAACCTCGTAAGCACCGATATCAACGGCATTACCTTGAACACGAGCCTTGCCAGACAGATCGAACAAAATCGGCAAATTATCAGTATATTTTGCCAAGTCGGTGTTTCCAGTGTCGATTGCTGGCGAACCGTTGATAATCTGCAAATCCCAATCATTAAGTTTGTAATTTTTCCCCGTATTTGATTCGTCAACGACTTCTGGCACCAAAGCGAATTTCGGATCAATTGGAGCATAAGTTGTGCCGACAATATTATGATCGACACCATTCATAAATTGCCAAGAATCGTATGCTCCAATAAGATTGTACGTTCCAGTCAACGACCATCCCAAGCCGCCAATATCATCATAACCGTTCTTTGCAATGATAGAATTATGAATAACGACTTCTTGTGCATTAAATACTCCTCCGGCTCCAATTCTCGCGGTATTGCCAGCAACTGTAGAGTTGACAATCGAAATGAAACCGAAGCTCGCGACACCGCCGCCGAGATTAAATGCGTTGTTAGCTAAAACCTCGCAGTTCGTGATTGTAGTACGTCCACCAGTTCCGATTCCGCCGCCGTTTAACTGTGCTATATTACCAGCCACTGTGCAGTTTTCCACATCCACGCTTCCCGTATGACTGTCGATTCCGCCGGCATTGATTACCGCTTCGTTTCCGATAATCGAACTGTCGCTGATTTTTGTGTAACCGAAGTAGGTGCTGATTCCACCTCCGAATTTGTTCGCTAAATTATTTTGCACTAAACACTGCTCGACGAACATCTGCCCATTGTAGTTGAAAAGTCCACCGGCACGGTCTTCGGCTATGTTACCAATGATCGCACTTCCTCTAACCAGCACAGGGATATCACCAAAGATATAAACACCACCTCCGTATGTCGCTTTATTGTTGGTAATTTGACAGTTAATTATATCAAATTTGGTATTTTCACTATAAATTCCACCACCTTCATCTGCTGTGTTATTCGTGATCAGGCTGTTCGTTATGATAATTGATCCACCACGACTTATTATTCCCCCGCCTTTGATAGGTGCTCCCCAGTCATATTGCCCTACTCCGCCAGTAATAGTAAGGTTCGCAAGCCTCACTGTAGAATCATAAACTTCCATTACTCTACCTTGCTCAGCCGCATCAAATGTCAACGGTTGAGTGCCAAACCCAACAATATTGACGCTTCCTTTTGTTGCAGCTTCAATATAATTCATAACAAGCGTGTCATTCCGATCTTCAAACGTAATAGTGTTCTGCGTGTTGGTTGTTCGGCAAACGATAAGATCAGATTTGTCGGAATCGCCAGCCTCTGAAATGGCGTTTTTAAGATTTTCTACAGAAAGTTCCGCTGCGGTAATCTCGATTATGTTATAATCCGACATGTTTGCCGTTAGCTCCAATGCGGGATTGGCGGCACGAATTTCGGCAAATTCTGCGGCAGACACCGCTAGCATTTCACGACCTTCCAGTGGTTCCAAGCGAAGTTTTCTCGCTTGTGGCGTACTTTTAACGCATTTTTTTAAGCTCAGACGAGAGTTTTTTGCGTTTTCGCTGTTGTTTTCGCCGAGAATAAAACTTAGAAAGTCCATTTGCTACTCCTAATTATTTATTTTGAATGCTGAAAAAATTAACAATAAAATGTTACTTTACTTATGATTTCACGAAATTTGGCGTCGACTTTCCGACAAAGTAAAACGTAGTCGCAAAAGTCGAGGTTTCATACGAGCATTAGTTTAACGAACCAACTCGAAATTTTTCGCGTGGTCAATAATCTTAATTTTTTATTTAACAGAAAAACTTATTGGTAAGAATTTTAGCAAAATTCGTAAAGCAATGCAATAATGGTTTTACTGTTTTGCTATACCGAAACTGGGTGCGCAAATTTTCTGGATTTACTTATTACAACATCGCAATACAATTTTTTATTTTTAAACGAGTACTGAGCATAAGCAAATTATTCGCCAATGAAGTGGGTTCGTTCTTGCATTGCGTTATACCTGAGCCCGGTATGGGCAGGAACCTTGTATCTTTACTTTCACGGGTAGAGAACAGCAAGAATATAAGATAAAATGTAAATATACCGAGCCTGGCATGGGGCGGGAACTGCCCGTTCAGGCATAAGTCGCTTCGCGTGAAGTGTTCCGCCTCCCGCGACCTGCCGTCGAGGCGTGAATAGGTCGGCTCTGTTCCCGAGTTTTACAATGTTGGAACTGATTATCCTCAGTTTTCCCAACATTTGAAAACATGCAATTTGTGCCGAGCTACAGCATATACTGTCCTCCAGCACAAATGTACGCTTTAAAATATAATGAAAGCCGAAGTTGCTGACCACCAGCTAAATTTTGCGGAAAAATTTTTAGTGTCACATGAAATCATTAGGCAAACAACCCAAGGTCGCAATTATTCTTGGTACAGCAGAAGAGGTTGACCGAGGAATAATTTTTGGTGTGCTTAAATACGCAAAATTGCATGGCCCTTGGTGGATACGTATTTTTCCGACGGATTACGTTTCGCTAAAAAGCGCAAATCTAATTGAATGGCAAGGGACAGGCATTATTGCTCAAGTTCTGTCCGAACAAGTTTCGTCAATGGTGATCGAGACAGGTTGGCCGTTAATTACAATTGATCCAATGGATAAATTTTTGGAACCAACTCATCAACTATCAAAATATTCAGAAATACGAGGAAATTCAAAAAAAGTTGGTGAAATGGCCGCAACCTTTTTTATGGAAAAACGTTTTGACAACTTTGCGTATATTGGAGATGTAAATTATTGTAATTGGTCGAAAATTCGTGAAGCGGCATTTATCAGAACACTAAACGCATCAGGTTTTGCATGTGGCTCTTACAATTTTCCGCAAGAGAAAATGTCATCGTGGGCAAGAATAAACCACTTGGGAAAATGGTTGCAAGCACAGGAAAAACCGGTAGCGGTTTTTGCCGCAAATGATTCTACTGCTACTTTGGTGATTGACGCATGTCAAAATTACAACATTAATATTCCAAAAGACATATCTGTCTTGGGCGTGGATAATAGCCAAATCAGATGTAATACAACAGAACCTTCTTTGAGCAGTATTGCACGAAATCACGAAGGTGCTGGTTTCGCCGCTGCTGAACATCTCGACAAATTGATGAGAGGCCAAAAGTTGCATAGGACAACATTTTTTATTGAACCTACTAAAATTGTACCGCGTCAATCAACTTTGGTTCAAAACATATCCGATCCTCTAGTTTTGGAGGCTCTGTCATTTATCAGAATAAATTCCGGGCTTGGCATAAATGTCCAAAACGTAATCAAACATCTTGGTGTAGCCAGACGTTTAGTTGAACAGCGTTTTAGGGTCTTGCTCGGTTGTACAATCTACCAAGAAATTGAAAAAGTAAGAATGGAAAAGATAAAGACTCTTTTAATAGAGACTGATATGACATTTTATGAAATTGCTCATAGCTGTTATTTCAGCAGTGAAATGTACTTGGCAAACATGTTTCGGAAAAAGAACGGTATGACAATGACAGAGTTTAGAAAAAAGCACCAGATTAAAAATTTGTCACGACCAATTGAGTAGTTCATTTTTAATATAAAATATGCGCGATTTCATAATGTGATATGCGCGATTTCGCATTGTAAAATCTTTATACAATGCCATAATATTATCTATAGAGTAGTATTATTGAAATGTGCAAAAAGTTTTAGCTGGTTTGATAAGGTAAAACATGCGTTACTTGACATTAGTTACTTCGTTATACTTCGTCGGTAAAGTCAAGGGCTAAATTTTTTGAAAACATCAGTAAACTACCACTTAACGCGACAGCAGCAAAAAATTCGGTAAGAAATTATACTGCTCCGACATAAATTGCATGTTTTCCAATGTCGGCAAAGCGAAAGTATTCTGTGCAACGGCATATCCCTACCACACTGTGACTCCGGTATAAGTTCGTTTGTGCCGTATTGGACTTGTGTTGTCGTGTTAGGTTATCATTCAACTGCTACTCAAAAGATAGATCGATAACGATGATGTACTAAAAGCCGGTATGGTTGAACCTTCCGATCAAGTGTAAATCGCTTTGTCCGAAATGTGTTTCACCCTTAATCGGCTTGTTTTCCGTGATTTTTAATATTTGACGCTTCACTTTTCAAGACGAAGTACAACGGAGTCTCAAAAGTCGAGGACTCACGCGAACTGTGGTCCAATCAACCAGCGCAAATTTTTCGTGAAGGTCAATAAGCGTGTCAAAGATATATTACGAGGTGTAGCTTTCCACGGTTAAGGAAACAAACGTATCAGATTGTTGAGATAATTCTTAATATGCGTAGCAATGATGTGTGCATTTATTATTTTATTATGTTGGTAAAATCAAATAACAAAAGGAGAACTGTGATGTTTAGAGTACAAAAGCTAAATAATCTAAATGTTAAAAAAAGTGGATTTACGTTGGTTGAATTATTAGTTGTTATCGCAATAATAGGAATATTGATATCACTTTTGCTGCCTGCAGTTCAAGCAGCTCGTGAAGCGGCAAGACGTATGCAATGTGCAAATAACCTGAAACAGGTGGCACTGGCCTTAATGACGTACCATGATGCTCATAATGCCTTCCCGGCTCTCACGTCTGGTCGTGACCAATCGCCTGCTGTAGTTACTGACGATAACGGTGGCATGATGTGGGCAATGCAGTCGTTTCACGTCTTCATCCTGCCATTTGTCGAGCAAAATGCGAGGTACGATGGAATTATGCAGTATGGTATTGTTCCGTGGGCAACACGAGCGGGAAACCCAGAAGGTGGCAAATGGAGCGGTTGGGATCATGATGATTACGTCAAGCAACCTATCACTTCTTTCCAGTGTCCTTCCGATGGAAATTCAAGACAACCAGGCTGCCTTGCCAACGGTTCAAATGCACGCGTCAACTACGTTGCAAACTGTGGTGATGAGATTTTTAACACCCGTGAAGGTGATAAAATGCCGCTCAAACGTGGTTTAATGCCGGGTAAACAAGTTTGGAATACTATCGGAACTGTTGTTGATGGTACATCAAATACGATTGCCATCAGCGAAACATGCACTTCATCTGACAGTTCTGGAGCTGGTACTGATCTGAAAGGTAGTGTAGCTTTGTTGGACTCCAACGCATGGCCGGCTAATAACGTAACCGGTATACCCGCTTATGATCCTACGCTCTGCCTCGCTGTTGTTGATCCGAGTTCCAGAAAGTCATTCAAAATTGCATATAAACCAGACGGTGAAGCGAGCCGTGGTGACGCAATGCGTGGTGGACCTGTCTGCTCAGGATTCATGACGATTTTACCACCGAACTCACCGAGCTGTAGCAGTAGAGAAGATGCGCACGGCACTTACGGTTATCAACCTAAACGTCAAAATGTTGTTGTTTCGGCTACAAGTAACCATACTGGAGGTGTGAACGCAGCTCGCGTAGATGGATCAGTTTCATTTATCAGCGACACGATTAGTTGCACTACACAAGGTTTGACAAGAGTTACCACAACTTCGGGTGGCATTAGCCCATTTGGCGTTTGGGGCGCATTAGGAACCGTAAACGGTGGTGAAAGCGCTACCCCATAATTTTTGTTGTAAACTCTACGCAACTAATATTTTATACTGTCGCCCGGCATCAACTGCATGTTTTCCAATGTAGGGTTAGCTGAAGATAATCAGCGCCAAACATTGAAAAACTCGGGAACAGAGCCGACCTATTCATGCCTCGACGGCAGGTCGCGGGAGGCGGAACACTTCACGCGAAGCTACTTATGCCTGAACGGCAGGTTCCCGTCCATGCCGGGCTCCGATATAGAGACGGTGAAATTTCCCACATCAACTGTGCGTGGTCATAGCGTTGTAGTTTACTCGCTTTGGCAACCCTTGCTTTTCCCTAAAGGGGAAGGCAAGGAAAGTCGCGGAGCCTTGCCTTTCAGGGCGAAAACAATTCCAAGTTTCTTAACTCACCCAAACGTACAATTGAATTTTACTGTGCCCTTCGTATGTTTCGTCATCCATAAGCTAAGACTTAATTATGAAATCCAGTTTATACACCTTTACAATATTGTTTTTTTTCTTAACGGCTCTTGGTTGTGGGAAAAAAGCCCCTGCTAATTTTCCGAAAGTGTACCCGACAACAGTTACTGTTTATAAGGATAATTCACCTTTAGATCAGGTACAAGTATCATTTATTGATTCCAGCAATCCGGAGTACGTTATCGTTGGTGAAACCAACTCATCTGGGAAAGCTGTGATGAAAACCCAGACTTCGCATTATTCAGCCTCGGGCGCTCCTGCCGGAACATTTGGGGTTCGTCTGAACAAAATCGTTCAGCCGAAATCACTGATTTCTGACAAGGAATTGGCCAAAATGAACACAGAGCAATACCGTGAGTATATGGCAAAGAAAACACAAGAAAATTTTGATGCCGAACAGAATCCGATAATTCCACCTTCTTTGTCCGATTTGCAGCAGTCTCCGCTTAGCATTGAAGTCACCGAAAAAGGTGGTGAACTTAAAGTCGAAGTGTCCGAATACGAATAAATTCAAGGATGATTTTATTCTTTCGCTAGCTGTACTGTATAACCTATTTTCCATTTGTCAATGTAACACCCTGTGTCCTGGCTCTGAAAACGTCCTACGCCCTGAAAGGGCGAGGACTCTGGGTTTTGCGTCAATAATAAATTATACAGTACATTTACGAACTACAATAAAATGTTACACGAAAAAAATTTTATTACGAACAATTTAAGTGTTGTTTTGGTCATTTTATTGCTGTCTGCAATTTATCCTGCAAACATACAAGCAAACGAAGCTTTTCCGGTTAGTCGGTTACAGACAGATTGGATGTATCAGGATCACGGTTTGGATTTGGACGATTGCTTTACGAGCAGTACGACAAACACTGTTGAGCAAAAAATGGTTTCGAAAGTTATCTCGGAACTTTCTGAATATGGTCTGGAAAACGACATTAAAGAAGAGTTTAACAAGTTATGTGCAGATAATATTTCAGGAGCAGACAACCGCTGGAAAGCGGTATACTTTAAAGCTGCAGAATTACGGAGAAAAGAACGGCTCAAACTTTTAACTGAGAAATTTCCGAATTTGGTTTACACCAAACACTATAATATTGGCGGTTCACACTATTCTTACACTGAAGAGCTTTCAGATGCGTTGCACCCAGAATCTTGTGAAGCTGCTCCAGGAGCAAAGCTTTGCCTGTTGTCAATTGATTCTGATTGTAACATCGTCTCAAACGACTTGTTAGAAACCAAACAAGGCGTTTTCAGGGACCCGTGTGTCTCCTATGACGGTAAAAAAATTCTTTTTTCCAAACGTGATAGTCTTGAGACAGATGATTTTCACATTTACGAATATGATGTAGATAAAAAAACCACGCGTCAATTAACATTTGGCATTGGGTTTGCCGACTATGAGCCGTGTTATCTGCCTGACGGAAATATTGTTTTCGTGTCCACACGATGCGGTCAAAATGTCGATTGCTGGTGGGTCGATTCGTCAAATATGTATATCATGGATAAAGATGGTGGTTATATGCGACGGATCGGGTTTGATCAGGTTCAAACGAATTACCCTCAAGTCCTTGATGACGGACGCGTAATTTATACAAGATGGGATTATAATGACAGAGGACAGATATATCCTCAACCTCTGTTTATAATGAACTATGATGGAACAGCGCAAACCGAGTTTTATGGTAACAATTCGTGGTTTCCGACGGCTATCATTCATGCTCGTGGAATATCTGGTTCGCAAAAAGTAATTGCTGTTGCTTCCGGGCATCACATGGGTCAACGCGGAAAACTTATCATGATTGACAGAACTCGTGGTACGCAAGAAGCTTCTGGGGTTCAATTAATCTGTCCTCCGCGTGAAACAGAGGCCGTTATTGTTGATAAATATGGCGTTGAAGGTGAACAATTCCAATACCCTTATCCAATTGACGAAGAGCACTTCATTGTTACGTTTTGCCCTGAAGGTGGCCCGGAAGACCGTATGATAATTCCTTATGGGCTGTATTTAATGGACATAAATGGAAGACGGGAACTTATTGCGTACGATGATACAATCTCGTGCAATCAACCTGTTCCGCTTATTTCCAAACCGATTCCTGTTCTTAAACCGAGTGTGATTAATTGGGCGGATGATAAAGGCACATTTTTTGTTCAGGACGTATATGTTGGCCCAGGTCTTGAAGGTATTGAACGTGGAACAATAAAATCGCTTCGTGTGGTTGCATTGGAATACAGAGCCGCTGCTATTGGAATTGGTGCCAATCGCGGACCTGGAGGCGTTTCGCCCAACACTACTCCAATTGCTTGCCGTAATGGCTCTTGGGATGTAAAACGTGTTCTGGGGTCTGTTCCGATTAATGAGGATGGTTCTGCTTATTTTGAGGTTCCCGCAAGGACTCCAGTTTATTTTCAACTCTTGGATGATAACGGATATGTCGTTCAGTCGATGCGTAGTTGGTCGACGTTACAACCTAATGAAGTTTTCTCTTGTATTGGTTGTCACGAAGATAAAAACACCCTACACGCAAGCGTAAGTTCACCGACAAGTTCTTCGTATTTGGATGGTCCGCAAAAATTGACGCCACTTGTTGATCCAACTCGCGGATTCAGTTTTGTTAGGGATGTTCAGCCTATACTTGATACGCACTGTGTCCAGTGCCATACTGGTGGTAAAAAGGCAGATGGAACCGATGCGCCGTTTTGTCTGATGGGTAACTCGTACGATCCCAAAACGGAGAGGTCGCATGATTACTATCATGGGTATCGTGAAAATCTGAGAGATTACAGCGTTTCATATATGAATCTTGTAAACGAAGGCGAGCCGAATGAAATTGTTGATTGGTTGAATGTCCAATCTATTCCTCCAATGCTTCCTCCATACAATTCCGGTTCATCAAAAAGCAAGCTGCTTTCGCAACTAAGAGAGGGACACAACGATGTTGTTTTGAGCGAACATGAGTTAGAAATACTCGCTTGTTGGATCGACCTTCAAGTACCGTTTTGCGGTTCTTATACTGAATCTAACCTCTGGAGTGACAGACAGAAAGCGGAATATGACTATTACATGAACAAACGTAATCGCATGGAAGAATTTGAAGCGCGAAATATTGCCGGGTTGATTAGATTGGAGCAACTAGGAAAAGACAGTTTTCCACCGGAGATCGACCATTTAGATAACGTCGGGGGACCGGAAGGTAAGAAACAATTCATGCGAAATTGGTTTGCGGATAATGGAACGATTCCGATTATTGGCACAACAACTGGCCAGCGAAATGGTTACCGTAATCTTGCAATAAATCCGTATGCAAACATGGGCGAGCCAAAATCGTATCCACACGCTTCGTCAAATAGTGAGTTTGCGTTCCTTCCAGAAAATGCCGCGAAAAATGTTATCAGCGGCGACAACGAAAAAGATGAGTGTATACGAGCATGGCGACCAAACAAGCGAACCGATCTCTGGTTGACAATTGATTTTGGTAGACCAGTAGATATTGATAAAGTAGTTTTATCCATTTGTGCCGATTCGCAGCAATGTTCTTATTGGAAAAGTGCGACGCTTACGTTTTCAGATGGTTCTAGTGAAGAAATTATTCTTTCTAATACCGATGAGCCACAAGAATTCAAATTC
>JBOFQC010000605.1:0-3374 GCA_051660725.1 Thermoguttaceae bacterium | reverse complement strand
TTGGTGTTCAGTTCATAAACCAGCAGCAGGACGGTTTTAACGAGACAGGTACAAGTGGTTTTCAGCTTATCAATGACGGAGCGACGACCAACAGTTTACGCACAATGCTTGGCGGACGTTTTGCCAGAGATGTAAATCTGAGACGAGGAAACATGCAACTCTACCTGCAGGGACACTGGATGCACGAGTACCTCGACGACGTGACTGAAATGAGCGCGAGATTTGGCGGAATTACGTCTGGTGACACGTTTAACGTGCTTGGAAACAGCATTGGCCAAGACTGGGCGGTAATGGGAACCGGGTTACAATTATTCACGAATTCGAGAATTAATATTTTCGGTTCTTACGACGCTATGTTCAACGACAAAATTACGCTTCATGCCGGAACAGTAGGCGCGAAATTGGTTTGGTAATGGTTAGCATGTTCTGAAATGGCGCGAGGCCTCTGAGCGTCGAGATTATTTTGTATGTTAGTCGCCGAGGAACCTGCCTTATCAGAACAGATCGCTATGCGTGTCTGTTCGGGTTAATGTTAGGGTCAGCACATCGTTTTCTACGAAGTAAAGAAGTAACCAGTCAGGTTCTATATGGCACTCCCGGTGTCCAGCCCAGTTACCGGTAAGGTTATGGTCACGGTATTTTTCCGGTAAAGGGTCGCCGGTAAGCAACATCTCGACGACTTCGTCCAGTTTAGAAATATCCCGTTTCCTCTTTACCGCAAGCTTCAAATCTTTCTTGAAGCTGTTCGATAATATAAGCTTATATTTACTGTACAACGGCACAAAACTTACCTTTTCCGATCTTAAGAGAGTGCAATTTTTACAATCGAACTCACGATGTTTCAGGAAACCGAACCGACCAACGAAGGTGGCACACTTTCCGCGAAGCGTACAAAAATACCGTTTAACGGTACTTACTCATCCATTGCCTCCTCAAACGCTTCGCGGAAGCTGGAATAACGCTTGGCATTAGGATCACTGCTTAGTTTTTCGGCTTCTAGCATCGCTTCAATAGTTGCCTTGTTAGGCGAAGGAGCGGACAGCTCGAACGGTATTCGCTGCTCGTTTACAACTTTTTTCGCAAAAATCGTAATAGCACCCCCCATAGATAGCCCTATCTCATCGCAGACACAATCGAACTGCTTTTTAAGATTCTCGTCCATACGGACGGTAACATTCGTCGTAGCCATGAAATACGCTCCTGTCATTTTGGTTTAAGATTGTTACATATGCACCGGTATTTTAGTGCAGGTTATGTGCTTCTGTCAATAGCAGCACCGTTTAAATCCAGAACAAAGTACATTCTGCTTCTAAGTAGAACGCGGAACGTAAATTTATAATTGCTATGTTGTGCTACGACATAAAAACCTAAAACCGCGTATTGAAAAAAATCTCTTTCTGAGTAAAATATAAGCATTATGCCGACTTCGGTGTATCAAGGTGCTTATATCTGCTACCCTGCACGCTGTCGATGTGTTGCAGTTTTCTCGCTTTGTAAACCATTGCTTTTTCCGCAGGGTAAAGCAAAGAAAACTGCGGTTCAATGACTACGCATGGTATAAAATGCTTTTACCGTTGTTCTACGCGGAGGTAAGATGTTCGGTTGCTGTTTTTCTTCGTCTGTACGAAAAAGATTTTGCTGTTTTTCGTGTTTAGTCGCGGTTCTATCCGTTTGTTGTTTGAGCGTATTATCAGTGCCTGTCTCTTTTGCAGCGGACCAAAATACAGCGGCGAACCCCAGTTCCAGTACTACCCCCCCTAAAGAGAAAAAAAATACGGCACAAAATCCGCCCCAAAACGACGCAGGAAATGAAAAACCGGCAGCGGCGGCAGACAGAGTAGATGAGTTTCCCGCAAGATTTCCCGATGAAATAGTTCTTTACGGTAATAATTTCGTTACAAAAGACGGAGTCGGTGTGGTTGCGTCATTTTATCCGGGAACGGCAACGAAAGAAACGCCGGTTGCTCTTCTACTTCACGGTGAAAAACGGAGCGGACAAGACCTTGATCCGTTAATGACGGAGCTGAAAAATCGCGGTTATGCGGTTTTAGTGCCCGACTTTCGGGGACACGGAAGAAGTACGAAACGTTTAACCGTAAGCAAAGAAACCCAAAACGCTGCGAATCAACCTGGAATGCCGTTTCCTGCTGGACCCGGCATGCCAAATGCAGCGGCTCCACCTCGTCCTAAAATCGAAGATTACCTTGTTGATAATTTCAAGCGGGATGACTTCTTAAATATGATGCAATACGATCTTCTTCCGTTTCAACGTTATCTTGCCATTCAGCACAATGCGGAAAAGCTGAACCTTAACAAATTGGTTATTGTCGGCTCCGACATGGGGGGAACAGCCGGCGCAATAATGGCTAAAAAAGATTGGGGTTCAAAAAACAAACGGACAAAAGCACTTGTGATTGTTTCGCCGAATTATGATCCCGTTGTGAAAAAAGTCGTTGACGGCATTAAATTCTTCCGTGAAGACTTACCAGTAATGTTTATTACTGGAAAATTAAACGAGAAAAAATTGGACGCGGCAACTAAATTGAAAGCGGATATTTTCGGGAAAGATTATAAAAAAACCGACGAAGAACAAACATTTGACACGAAAGTTCCGTTGTTCGAGTACCCAACAGAAAAGCAAGGTTGCGAATTGATTGCCGACACTAGAGCCGGCGTTACAAAAGTCATTTGCGATTATCTCGATTATAAATTATCGAAACTCAAAGAAAGTGACACTAAATGGAAAAAGTTGTAAAGGAAGTTACTGATTCACATAATAATTCACTTTCTGACATTCTGATTAAAGGCGCACGGGAACACAATTTAAGGGACGTTGACCTCGTGTTGCCTCGGAATCGGCTGATCTGTTTTACCGGCGTCAGCGGCAGTGGGAAAAGTTCGCTTGCTTTTGACACGTTATATGCGGAAGGACAGCGGCGTTACATTGAGTCGCTTTCGAGTTTTGCGCGTCAATTTCTTGGCCAACTGCCAAAACCGGATGTTGACCAGATAAGTGGACTTAGTCCGTCAATTTCGATTTCGCAAAAAACTGCTGGGCAAAATCCACGTTCCACAGTTGGAACGATTACGGAGATATACGACTTCCTGCGGGTTTTGTTCGCCCGGGTTTCCACTGGTTACTGTCCGACTTGCGGACGTCCGATCTCTGCACAGACCCGGCAGCAGATGATAGACCAAATTGAGACCTTACCGGAAAAGACACGGTTTTTGATTCTGGCTCCAATCATCCGTGAGCAAAAGGGTGAACACCGTGATTTGTTTTCCGATCTGTTAAAGAAGGGGTTCATAAGAGCGCGAGTAGACGGTGTCATTGTACGTTTGACCGACAATTTGAAACTTGACCGACAAATGCG
>JBOFQC010000604.1:0-4884 GCA_051660725.1 Thermoguttaceae bacterium | reverse complement strand
CCAATTAAAGTGGTACGTGAGCTGGGTTCAGACCGTCGTGAGACAGGTCGGTCCCTATCTGCTGTGGGCGCACGAAATTTGAGGAGGTTCAACTTTAGTACGAAAGGATTTAGTTGGACGTAGCTCTGGTGTTCCAGTTGTCGCGCTAGCGGCACGGCTGGGTAGCTATCTACGGAATGGATAAACGCTGAAAGCATATAAGCGTGAAGTCGGCTCCAAGATTAGATTTCGTTGCACATTCGTGTGAGAGTCCCCTGGAAGACGACCAGGTTGATAGGCCAGATGTGTAAGCTCAGTAATGAGTTAAGCTAACTGGTACTAATGGACGAATGCTTGATCACATATATTTTATACTCCTGTATGTGACGTAAACAATGTCGCTCTTGCTCATTTAATATAATGCTTGACGGGTGAATAAGCCGTTAAGTATTTTTCCGGTGGTCATATCCAAAAGGTCACACCTGTTCCCATCCCGAATACAGTAGTTAAGCTTTTGGAGCCGATGATAGTACTATAAGTGCGAAAGTAGGTATCGCCGGTTTTTTTATGCGCTTTTTTATTTGATTTAATATAGCAAAAAGAGCTGGAGAAGTAACGTAACCTCCGGCTCTTTTGTATTTCTTGTTTATTACTGACTATGAGGATATTATATAGGTAGTCCAGTTTCTCCGAAACTGGAGCGACTTTCTTAGAAAATCGCCGACCTTGTGGCTTCGTAAATATTATTCATACACTTGTCCTCTTAAAGCCGGAATTAAGGGACATACGTCCCGTAATGACGATATGGGGTCGTAATCTGCTGGCTGAGGTTATATTTCATAACTGCCTGAGCATGTTATTCAACCACCCAAGACCGTCTTTCCGCTTAGCTTCATTCTGGCTTTTATTATGACCTGTATTTGGAAATTGTTGTACATCGCTACGCTTCTTTTTTATTTCTCGCTTATTATTTTTCTAAACTCACAAAAACCCGGTCATTTGGTATAATTTGGTACTCCGTTGAGTTATCATTAATATCGACCTCCAGACGAAGCGGCGTGTCACTATTTCCAACCGGTCGCATTATCCAACATTTTGACTTTGTTAAATCGTGACCTCTAATTTTTTTAAGTTCGTTAATCGCACTTTTGAGAGTTTCTTTTCCTGTGTATGGGTAGGACCAAACAGCGTCACCAGTTTTTTCTTTTGTTATTATAAAAAACTCTTTGCTGTTAAACGCAAAAACATCAACTCCTACAGAGATATTCTTTATTTCTTGTGAGAATTTCAACTTGATCGCTTCTTTACACTCGTCGACGGTTAGGCCTTGTACGTATACTCGTTTATCTTTTTCTAGCATGACGTACCCATCAGGTGTGATGAGGTGATTTCCTGAAATTATGGCTTTACCAGTGTCATTATCAATTACTGATATGTCAATAATATCCGGCGATTCAAGAAAATATTTTTTTGTGTCACCGGTTGGGCACTCAGGTACAATTTCTCCTGACGTAGCGGGTACTTCTTCCTCTTGCTCTTCAAAACCGGGCTGTAATCTTCGGATTTTATTTAAAATATTTCTGATTTGTTCATGCGTCGGCTCATAAGCTTTAATAACCAGAGATTTATTATTTGAGTAATACTCAAACTCCTGACATTCTGATTTCGGTAAAAGGTCAACAAGTGCATCATATCTCTCGGCGCTGAATTCATTATTAGCAGTGCTAACAAAATCGGCGACATTATAAGTAACTTTTGAAGACCAAAGAATATCTTGCAGATTATTGGTCAGCAACTTAATTTTTTCACTTCTTTCTGCAATTTGATTAGAAAGTTGAGGCGAAAAAGCTCCTTTTTTTACCTCTTCTTGGAAATTGTTCATGTCGGTTCTAAGTAGCCCGGTTTCCAGAGCAATTGTTTGTTCAAGTAATTTTCCAACTTGCCGCACGTTTTCTGGAATATCTTCGGGATAACGAGTAGAAGCCTCATGGGCTGTAACAATTTGTGGAGGAATTTGCAATGCTGAAATTACCGGAGCTTGAAATTCTGGAGCTGGAATTCCTTGTGCTGGTATTGCTGGAGCTACTTCCGTAAAAGTTCCATTTTCTCCTTTTACGTATGGGGTAACGTTGAAATTTTGCAACATTTGCGTATCCTGGATATGAACATTTTCGTTTTTGCTGTTTAGGAACTCATTGCAGGCATCTTCGAGTTGTTTTAGTAAAGCCCCAACTCCTTCGAGATATTCAGGGTCGCCAATGACGAGTATTGTCCCTTCGTTATTTTTGCATGGAAATACTCTTATCCCCACACTTTCTGCGCCTTTAGGGGCAATCAGTTCACATACTTCTTCCCTGCTTAGAAATAATGACAAGGCTTTTACCGAAAAGATTTTGACGTAAGTTTTTTCGCTAATATTATTTACTTCTGTAACCGGTCTTGAAGTTCTGATTTGTTCAGGTTGTTTGGCGGTAAAGGTCATAACCGGTTCATCCAAAGCATCTTGTGGCACTGAAGTTACGGAGACTGGTGCCTTTTCTGGCGTAAAAGTATCAACCGGGGCACTGGTAACAACCTGTATTGTTGGTGCTTCAGGTGTAATTGTTGCGGAGAAAATGGCGTAAACCGGCAACATAAGCAGCACGGCCAGCACCAATACTGCCGCAGTTGCGTGAGCTTGCCGTTCTTGTTGTATCGGTTGGTTGAGCAGCCGACGTATCCGGTTTTTCAGCGACGCTCCCGAAGCGGCAGGGACGGATTCGATTTTTTTCATGTCACGAGTTCCTTTCTGTTGTCTGAATTCCTCAAGGTACATTAAAGTTTTTGCGTAAATATAAGGTTGGATGCTGCCACGAGTTACAACGAACTCATCGCAGAGGTATTCCCGATCACGACGCACTGCACGTGATATCCGGAAAACCAACGGATGGTAAAACAGCAGCGTTTCGATTACCAATTGAACCAGATTCGCAAGGTAATCGTATCGCTTGATATGTGCAAGTTCGTGAATCAGAATCACTTCGATTTCGTCGTGAGAAAGTGACGAAATCATGCTCACGGGGACGAGAATCAACGGCTTAAACATGCCGAGCAGAATCGGCGAATCGGTTCGGTTGGAAGCTCGAACCTCGATTCTTTTTCGGAGTTTTAGCCGTATTCCGAGCCGCTCGGCAACGGTTTTTAGAGCTATTTGCCACTTTTCTAGCACAACGGGTACCGATTTTTTTCTCAGTTGGCCAAGTTCCCGAAATCCGGAGCCGAGTCGAAACAGCATTATCAAGACGCCGACGCACCAGGTAAGCGATAATATTTGCAGGAAATTTAAAAAATACGTTTGCACCCAAGATGTTAAAACCGAAAACGCTGCAAATGATTTGTTTTCAGCGTTTTGTGGAAATATTATTTTTTCCGGGTTCTGTGCCAAATTGTCGAATTCTGATTTTACCAATTCGTTTTCAACGACTTTGGTTTCATCTGATTTACTAGCGTGCGACTTGGATTTGATCGACTCCCGAAAATTTGCGATTATCTGGGCGATTTTCTGCTTAAATTCCAATTCGGCATCTTTTGGCACATTAAAATTCGTTGAAATTTCCGAGGTTTTGAGAGATTCTGAATTTTTTACGTTTGGGGGTACAATTTGCTCACCAGTTTTTGGCTCATCCGGCCTTGAAACGGCTTGGCTTTCCAAATTTTGCAGATTCGAAACCGACGAGTTCGGTTTTTTGGAAATCCGAGTGATCGGTTCGACAACGAACATTGTGAAAATCGGGAGGACTAGCATCGCCAGCAGCACTGAGTAGCCGAAAATGTATCGGATTTTTGCCGTGTTTATTTGAAAAATCGGCAAAATCAGTAACACTACGAAGCCGTAAAGTAGTGCAAGTGCGGCGATTTCCCAAATTGAATGAAGCAGGCCCCAGCCGAGACGCTGAATTATTTCGTTGCCTAAAAAAATGTTTAGAATCTCGTAATTCATTTGGCACCTTTTCCTTTCATCTCAAGCGAATCAAGGAGTTGGCGGATTTCGTCCAGTTCCTGTTTCGTCGTTTTGTCACCGTCCAAGACGCTTAAAACCAGCTCAGTTTTTGAACCACCGAAAAGGTTTTCAACGAGATCGCCGACCAAACGGTCCTGTACTTTTTCGCAAGCAATCGCAGCGGTATAAACATGTTGTCTATTAGACTCGTCCCGCTCCAGAAATCCTTTGTCGAGCATGATTTGCATCATTTTCAAAATGGTCGTGTACCCAACCAAGTTAACGGATTTCAGTTTTTCGAACACTTCCCGAACAGTTGACGGCCCGTTCTGCCACAAAACGCCTAGAATCCGCAGTTCTCCGTCGCTTGGTTTTAGAAACGTAGGTTTTGCCGTTGTATTTTTAGAATTTGAAAGAGTCTTTTTTACCATTTTTTATAACCCAAGTTATCTAACAAGAAAAATTTGCCTAAACAGAAATACGAATCAATTCGTAGAAGTGTATACGAAAGGTTTCGTAATGTCAAGAGAAAAATATTTGAGAGCAAACAAAATCGTTTACATATTTTTATAAGAGTTGTCACCCGTTAACCGCCGAGGAACCAGCTGTTCAGGCAAAAAAATTGCTCGACGAAATATATTGTTAGCCCCGGAGCCCTGCTCCGGGGTGCAACGCCGAGCAGGGCTCGGCGGCTAACAGGGATGAAAAATTTTACACAAAATTTAGCTTACGCTAAGTGACGCTTTCTCGTATAAACGCAAAACAGGGTGGCCGCGAAAATGACACCGAAAAAAGAAATCGTGGCACCAATACAAAACATCCTCGGCACATACGCAAACGTGACTTTACCCTTTGCCGCTGGGAGCGTGACACCGCGGAAAATTTTTTCTATTGGATAAATATCAACATTGTATTGGGTACCGTCT
>JBOFQC010000603.1:0-1784 GCA_051660725.1 Thermoguttaceae bacterium | reverse complement strand
ATTCACGAAACCGGGGGTGGAAATTAGTCTCGGCTGTGTCGGAAAAGGTTACGCATTGGACGCAACTGGCAAAATAATGACGGATAATGGTGTTACTGACTTTATTGTGCACGGTGATTTAAGCAGCGTACTTGCGCGGGGCGGTTCGCCGACTGAACAGAGTAAACCTGAGTCGGGCTGGAGAGTAGGTATTGCACATCCAATGTTACCGGGTGAACGGCTGACTGAAATTTGTTTACGTGACCAGTCAATTGGCACTTCCGGTTCGCAGAAGCAGTTTTTCAGGCACAAAGGTCGGCGGTTCAGTCACATACTTGATCCGCGAACCGGTTTCCCGGCGGAGACGAATTTATTGGTTACGGTTATTGCTGACACCGCTGTTGAAGCGGACATCCTTTCCACTGCTTTTTTCGTGATGAATACGGAGCAGATTGAAAAATACTGTCAGACACATCCGAGTATTTCGGTGATTGCAGTTACGGCAACGGATCAGGCGCCAGGCTACTCTGTTGTTAATATTGGCAGAAAAGTAACCAGCAAGTAAAGAATTTTTAACGGATCACGGTTTTTGTGTTTCACGACCCGTCAGGGTCAGGATTTCCAAAACTCAATTTCTTTTAATGGGTACCTTTTTTTCAGTATATTCAGGGAACAATATGAAAAAATATTTAATAACAGGCGGCGCAGGTTTCATTGGTTCGAATCTTGCTCGTTACATCATTGATAAAGGCCACGATGTTGTGATTCTGGATAATTTCGCAACTGGAAAACGCGAAAACCTTGAAGAAATCAAGGACCAAATCACGTTAATTGAAGGGGATATACGAGACCGGGAAACCGTTGACAAAGCGGTGTCAGGATGCAGTGCAATCTTCCACGAGGGAGCGCTCGGCTCAGTTCCGAGAAGCGTCGACGACCCGGTTACCTCACATGATGTAAACGTAAACGGCACTCTTACCGTTTTGGAGTCGGCCCGCGCAAATGGTGTCAAGCGGGTTGTTTTTGCCGCTTCGAGTTCCGCTTACGGTGACCAACCGACTTCACCAAAACACGAAGGAATGGTGCCGTCACCGATCAGTCCGTACGCGGCAAGTAAAGTTTGCTGCGAATCGTACTTGCAGGCTTATGCTGCCGTTTACGGTATGGAAACCGTTGCGCTCCGTTATTTTAACGTTTTCGGACCACGTCAGGACCCGTTTGGTGCTTACGCTGCCGTTATCCCGGCGTTTGTAAGCAAGCTGTTGAAAAAAGAAAGGCCGGTTGTTTTCGGAGATGGCGAACAGTCGCGGGATTTCTGTTACATTGAAAACGTCTGTTCGGCAAATTGGTTGGCCGCAAATGCACCTGCCGAAAACTGCGACGGAAAGCCAATGAATATCGCGTGTAATTCTGCTGTTACGCTCAACCAGATTCTTGGCAAACTCAACAATTTGATGAAGTTGGACATTAAAGCGGTTTACCAACCGGTTCGCGCCGGTGACGTGAAACATTCGCTTGCCGACATTTCGCTTGCAAAAGAAAAGATCGGATACGAGCCGCTTGTTTATTTCGACAAAGGGCTGGAAATCGCAATTGATTGGTACACTAAAAATCTTGGATAACTAAGCTGTTAGCCCCGGAGCCCTGCTCCGGGGAGTACAACGCCGAGCAAGGCTCGGCGGCTAACGGGCGGCTAACTGGAGAACAGTGTCGTTTTTTTCTATTCGTGTTTATAACGACTATTTTGGAAAGAACAAAAATGACAAACAGCAAAGAACATTACTACAAGAAAAAATTAGTCCTCG
>JBOFQC010000602.1:0-10669 GCA_051660725.1 Thermoguttaceae bacterium | reverse complement strand
TCCCTTTTGGCGTCACCTTCGCCGCACCTTCGTTGGGGATTAGTAATCGTATTGTTTCTGGTATGTACATTTAAACTACTCCGTATTTCGGGGCACTGTCACGTATCGCGGCCGCAATTGCCACATTTCCTTTTTCAATTGCCGTTTTCGTCTCCTTGACCGCCTGGGTGGTTCGATCTTGCGCTGATGCCACTGTCACGTTGAACGCTTCAACGCTGCCGGCCACTGCCAGTGAACCTTGTGTGTTTGCGTTGCGTGATTTTTCAGCTTCAGCTTTTTTCAGGCCGTACAGTTCTTCAAGCCGCTTGCGTTCGTCAGTTTTGATTTTCTGCATCTCATCGGCAGTGGCACCCAGGCGTAAACCGGCTTTTTCGATTTCGTCAAAAGATTCTTTGATCCGGTCTTCAA
Organism: Thermoguttaceae bacterium; assembly: GCA_051660725.1. GTDB lineage: Bacteria > Planctomycetota > Planctomycetia > Pirellulales > Thermoguttaceae > JAVBSX01. The sequence continues at coordinate 10,261 of JBOFQC010000602.1, read as the reverse complement.
GCGGCTTCCGGAGCTCCGATAAACTTTTGAACGCAGAGTCGAATTTTGATTCGCTGATTTTGTCGATCTCTTCTTTTGATTTTTTCTGAAGGAGCTGCCGAGTTATATCGAGTTCGGATAATGTGATCAGACCATCTTGGTGCTTCTGTATAAGTTCATTCATCTGATTCAAATACCGCTCTCTAATCGCCGATTCTTTTTCGGAATCACTTAAAAACAGCTTGCTTGCTTCCTCGATGAGTGACAAAGAGTTTCCAAGCGATTTCTTTCGCAGGTCGCTGGCCATATTTTCCGACGCTTTGGCAAGTTCGTTTTCCGAGTACAAAAGGTTGCCTTGCGCATCCCGTAAATTACGCAGCGTCTCAATGCTCTCTTCCTGCTGTTTTCTGATTTCGGAGTATGGTATCAGCGAAGCACGGGCTGCATCAAGGGCGGAAACGGTCTCTTTATTTGCCTGCTTGATTTCAGCAAGGTTTTTCTCAAACGCTTGTTTCTCATCGTTCAGAATCATCTCTTGCCGCTTACGTTCCTGAATGGCAAGTGCCTGGGCAGCTGATCCGGTTTTGTCGAGTCCCGATTCGATTACTTTTTTGGTGTACTCGATCTGCTCTTCCATTTTTTGAAGCGGTGTCAGCTCGGCACGGATAATGTTTTGAAATGCCGTTTCAAGTGTGGCCGGGTCGACCATTTCCGATTTAAGCTGCTCAAGTATTTTGCGTTGCCCTGATTTTTCGTTCTGTAACGCATCATCTAACAAGCTTCTTTCTTCTCCTTTTCCGGTAGTATATCTAGTATCTTGCAGCTCCTTGATTTTGTTTTGATATTCCTCCCATTTCTTGATTCCATCGTTAAGTTTTTCCAGCGAATTCTTGCCGGTTTCCTGCATCAGCTGGGCAATATCTTCACCGATGATAAACCCATTGCCGCCAGTTCGCTTGTTGGCAATGTCCTGTAATCGCTGCAATGATCCGGACATCTTATCTACCGATTCGGCTGCTTTGTCGGTGCTTTCCGCCGACTGCGTCATCGACAGAACCAACCCGGCGGTGCCAATTGCCGCCGCCGTACCTAATGCCAACCCCACAAAATTTCCGCTTGCCGCGTTGAGTGACATTTGAGCGGTAAACTGCTGCCATGTTAAGGATGTAAACGCCTTGTAAGCGGACGAAGTGAGTTTCACCGCGTCGGTGGTAAACTTGAAAACAGAGACCGCAGCAGATAACGCAATCAGTGACTTGGTGCCACCATTAACATGGCCGGTCATCTGACCAAGCAACGTGGTCATGGTGCCAATTTGTCCAGCAGTGGCCACAAGTGAATTTTTAAGGTTCGCCGATTCCGAACTTAGCAGAGCCGTTTGCATCTGCGCAGCCCGTTCGGCTTCCGCCCGTTCCCTGGCGGCTTCTTTGGCAGCTTGTAGAATAGCAGCCTGTTCTTCTTTTATGATTCTGGCAGATTCACGTTCAGCTTCAATACGTTCTTTAGCGGCGTCACGGGCAGCTTGCGCAATTGCGGCCTCTTGCGCTTTAATGGCGGCAATTGTTTCCGCCGACTGCTTGACAACCTCGCCCTGCGCATTGACCAGGTCGCCCATCTCGTTTTTATATAGGCCGACGGCACGCTGAGCAGCCGACACACCTTGTACGATTTGATCGTTCGCGTTGCGCAGCTGACCAAGTGAATCAACATAATCACCCGCTTGTATTCGGGCATTTGATAGAGTTTCAACCAGTTTACCTTGCGCATTTACGAGCTTTCCGGATTCGTCGACATACAGACCCATTTTGATCTGCATTGCCGACAACCCTTCAACCAGCTGACCACTGGCATTGCGGAGATTGCCGGACTCGTCGCGGATCAGTCCAAGCGACTCTTGCACTTTGGTAAGTTGCGGGAGCAGCCCGTCAACGTTTGCTGTAAAACGTAATGAATGCCTACTAATTGACTCTGCCACTGTTTTTCCTCAAATCTTCTATTTCTTCTGGTGTCAGACTCTCACCCATCATCCGTGATAATTCGATGATCTGGTCGACCTCGTCTTTTTTCTTCTGCCAGGTAAAGTAAACGCCGTTACACTCCATGCCGTACTGAAAAAAATACTGCCGCCAGTAGTGGTACTCATTACGTGTGAGCCGCTGCATGAGCTTACTTATTGACGGTTCTCGAAATACAATTGCCAGATGAGCCAGGAATTCAATCTCGAATTCGCTTGACTCCCCGGTCAGTTTTTTAACAGTGCCTCGATATCATCTTTTGCGATATCATTGACTTTTTGCAACGCTTTCTGAAAAGCCAGTGCGACGGTCATCACGGTCTTCGCGTTCAGGTGATCAAACGAATGTTCGGGAACAAACGCTCTGTCACCCTTTTCGGTCCGTGCGAACTTGCGCAATACGTCAATATAAAGTCTGTCGAAATTATGCCGATCTTCAGTTGCTTCCGAGTGCATCTTCTGGTATTCCAGGTACTCGGCAACGGTCAGTTCGGGAACGTAGATTTTTTCGTTAAAGTATTTAATAGCTTTCATAATTATGGTGTCGATTGGTTTTGTGGGTTATAGATAATGGTTTTGTTCACTTTATTTCTGCCGACCAGGGCACCTTCGCCGGTAGTTCTGAATTTCATTGAACTTGCACCGGGCTGCCCTTTGGCAAGTGAGATTTCGCCAAACCCGGAAATGTTTACCGGAAACTCGCCGTAAGCAACCAGCCCTTTTTTGTCGGTGGTTAAGAATCCGTACCACAGCACCGCTTGAGGTGTGTATACAATCCCCTGGTCCGGCCTGACAATTGGCGGGTCACCAGCGTCGGGGTCGAACGAAAATTTCAGGCCGACTTCGCCACCTGACACCAGGCCGGAAGCAAGTTCTTCCATTATCCCTTCGCTTGGCACCGCAGTCTGGGCAACAGACGATTCGCCTCGTGAAAAGTCGTCGATTTTATACCCGTAAAGCAAGTTTGTGGTGTTATCAAGGTCCGACGCCGCCGGGCCTTTGAATACGTGCAGGACGCAGCGGATACCCATTGCCACCAGAACTTTGGTCGGGGTAATCGCGGTTGTTGCTGCAACTGGTGTTATTTCAGGCATTGTTTATTTCTCCTAAATTTTAAAGTTCAAAATTATTTACTATTTCCAAAGTCCGCTGCGTCATCGTCATGTTCGAGTATGCCGCTTCATCTAATTCGCCGGTGTTTTTAGATTTGCGTTGAACCGAATAAATCGGTCCCTCATCCTGGGCCATGATGTCATACAGGGATTTATATAAAAAATTCGTGACCGACTTGCACAGCAGCTGCGATTTCTTCCGGTCATTGGCGATGATACTTACGCTTATTGTGCTGCGGTATAAACCTTCCTGTTCATCGTCGGCGTTGACATCCATGTATTCGGACGCCACTTCCGATATCGAACAAAACGTTTTTTCCTTGTTTTTCGAGTTGTTCGAGCGGTCGATATAAACTTCATTATCCGGTATAAGCATTGACTGCTTAACGATTTCAACGCAAAATTCAACTATATCCTGCGGTACTGTAACGGGTTCGCTCATCGGTTATTTTGGCAAAATGTTTTCGATCCGTTCAATTGCTCTCTGCTCGGCTTGCTGCACTTCCGACATGATACGTGTTTGAATCTCGTCAAAAAACGAGTTCCCTTTCGTCTTCTTTTTCGACACTCGGTGTGTAACCGGGCGTGTAACCAGATGAAAGTATTTTGAAGGCTGGGCGGTTTTACCTTTGGGGGTCGTGAATTTTTCGGTTGTGACACCAACAATTGAAAACAATACCGACTTTCGATAAGTTTTCTGCTTCAAGCCGAACGATTGTGCCAGGAACCCGAACCGGCGTGGTGCCGCCGCTTCAGATTGTTCTGCCATTTTGTGGAGTACCGGCTCGTATTCTTCAGCGATAATATTTGTGACTAACGCTTTTGTCCGCTTGTAATCCTGGATAATCCGGTTAAGCGTCAATATATCGACTTTAAACATCATAAACCTTTCGAGCATGAACCTTTATAATGTGACCGTATCGGCCATGTTCCACATAATGAGGCCCGTCAGGCACCGCAGACACCCGCCATGCGTCGGCACCATGTTTGATAAGGTCTTTAGGCTGCGGTTCCGGTATTGCACTCTTGCGAAACAAAAAAATCCGTGAATCAGTATAAAGCGGTACTCCAAAATCAAGCCGATCAGGCCGGACCTTGTACGGTACGCAAACCGTTTCTGCCACTTCTCCGTTTTGGATATACTCGACCTTGATACCGCTGGTTTCACACAGGGTAAAAAACAGGTCGAGTTCCTCGGTTCCGATGATTTGTGCTCCGCTCATGTTTACTACGGTACCAGGTAATCGAGCCGTGCGGTTTTAGTTGTGGCACCAGCGGTACCGCCTGCAGTGATTTTCATACGGCAATACATTCCGCACTGAAACGGTATCTGAAATGAAATACCAAGTCCAGGCGAACCGGACGTCGAGCCGGTAATCTTTGCGGTTGAATCGCTGATCTCACGAATATCCGTTGCGTCCGTGAAATCAGCCTTGTCGGAAAACTGAATAGAGACCGTAAGTGAAGCCGCTGCCGGAAGTTCCGCTGCTGTGAGTTTCGGAATTGATACCCATAACTCATCCGACTGCGTATGACGGCCATCACTGGTAAGCGGTGCCTCGGCTATCTGGATCGGATCAGAAAAAACCGTTCCAGTAGTGGGCAAAGTTTTTTCTGACGACAAAAGCAGGTCGCCCGCTGCAAATGTTGGGGAATATGGTTGCATATTGTTTTTTCTCCATGTTATGTTTTTTATTGAAAAAATTTTTACAATAGTTTTTTAAGACACTACTTTTAATAGTGTCAGAACCGGCTTATTCGGTTTCGTCGTCTCGAAGCCCGTCGGTCACACAGACCGGTATTGTGCCACCATCGCAATCTTTGGCACTTTGCGTTTGACCGCCGGAAAGCAGGATTGCTGATGCGTCGCTAGCGGAAATCATGGTCGGTTTGCGGCTTGCTCCAAGCATCGTGGCACCCTTTCTGGTGGTAAAACATACGTTCGGCCTGTTGATCAGAAACTTCGAAAGTGCGCACGAAATCATTTCGTCCGTAAACGCTTTGGTTTTTATTTGTAAAATTGTCGGCGGTCGACACGTCGATATTTTTGATCCTCAGAACGGTGTAAACCCCTTGCATTGCCAAGCCCGGAAAGAATTCATACGTCTGTTTAATTACATCGTATTCGCCTTTGTTCTTGTCGTATGCGGTTTCGACACGCTCTTCGCCAAACTGCATGACACCGTTTTTACCCATCAGCCAGGACACACCACGGGTCTGGTTAAAATAGACCAAATACGCCGAGCAGCGTTCTGGACCGGTTCCGCCTGCGTCGAGTGTCATCGAGGGCTTGACAAATTTTTGCAGCCCTTGAAAACCTTTTTGAATATCACCTTTCCCGCCAACTTTCGGGTCACCGTAGAAAAACTGTTTTTCAAGTGACATAATGGTGTCAGTTATCCGGTCCTGCTTTGCGATCTCCCATCCGGTGATTCCGGCAGCAGGTCGGTTGAACAGTGCCGTGTCCATTTTCACATGGCTACGTGCGATCTTCGTGCCCCACTTTCTACGCTCGTATCCGTCAAAAGCGGTGCCAACACCTTCGTTATAGTCAGTAAAAATATCCGCATGGTTCTGTGCGATTTTGAAAAGTCCTTCGTACTCTTCGGTCTCAATGTTTTTCGTTGCGGTCGGACATGCCACATTTCGTTCGTCGAACCCATGAAATGCTGGCAGTGATGCCGGTACTTCGTTGACAATCTCGTCAGGCAGAAACGGTTTCCCATCCGCTCGGCGAAATAAATTTAGATGAGCACTGGTGATTAGCTCTTTAGCCATAATGTTTATCTCCTGTTGGTTTTATATTGAATTTGTTATCCTGTACGCTGCAAGCCGGCTTTTCCGGATCATTTGCCGACAAGGGTTGTAAGCCGCCTGGATTCCGCTTCCCGGTTGTATTCTTTCGAGTCTGATGTTTTGGTGTCACCCTGTCTGCTCGAAATGCCGGTACGTTCCGAATAGCCTGATCCGACCTTTGCCGACAAGTTCACAACCTGCCTCGTGAGATTTGTAATCTGATCAGCCAGCGGCTTGATTACCCGGCTGGACAATTGAGCAAGCTGCTTTTCTTCCTCTTTCTTATCATCTTTCGGCGGCACCGGATCATCATTGAGTTTCTTATCGTCGGTTATGCAGTCCGAAAGTTTCGTCGATGAAAAGCCGTATTCAGTAGCTTTTTCAAGCGATTTAACTGCTTCTTCGATATCATCACCATTTTGAAAAATTGTCAGTGCTTGTTCAGCACCAACCAGTTCGGCAAGACGTGCCAACATCGGGTCTTTCGCTTGCGGCGGGGTGTCGGGGGTAATGGTGTCGGTGCCTTCCGGTGTTGGGGTGGTATCTTCATTTGTCATTGTTTCAGTCTCCAAAGTTACAGGTTGATGAGACAGCGAGACAATTCCGCCGGCTCCTAATAGTAAAGTTTTCGTTTCGTCGTAAGCTGCATACGGCGTTATAGATATACCTTTAAGCCGTGCTGATTCGTAATAGTGCAGTGGTCCGGGTAGTGTCACTGGTCCGTTTACAACTGTTTCGCCTTCAGGGATTTCACGATAATTACCTAACTCAAGCCGTGCTGAACATCCGAGCGGGTAATTACTGATTATCTGTTTGGCAACTGTGTCGGGAATATCATCTTGTTTTAGTGGTACAATCATCCCTTTTGCACATAAGCCGTTATCATTGATCGTAAACCCGAAACAATATCCGATACTGTTCAGCAATCCAGGTTGGTGGTCATAGTCGACAACAAGGTGATCTTTTGCCCATGTCACACATGCAAGGTTAATTGCAAACGGTTCACCCTTCCTGATGTCAGGGTGTGTAGTTTCACCCCACGGCAGAAACGGATAGAAACTGACGCCAGTAGGTGGCGGTGGTGGCAACGGATTTTCGGCTTCTGGTTTCTCAACGGTAATTGTCATTGCTATGCTGATATACTTGTTTGTGGTGAAACTCCAAATGATACCGGAACCGGCACCGTCTGGTTTTGAGCGTGTTCAATCGCCCGGCTGATTGCGACAATGTTTTCTTCGTAGTCGCCCCCGAATATTGCCGCCAGATACTGCGGTGAAATTATCCCGGCCTGGATAGCCGGTAACGCAGCCTGGACGATCCGGAAGATCAGGAAAAACGGCATGCCGCCACTTTGCCAACGTATGCACCGTGACATCGAGTGAATCGTTTCGCCATCAGGAATTTGTATCAGCCCGTCCGAAACCCACTCGCATAAGAGCCATTCGGTAAGTTCGTTCAACCAGTCGATCATCGGGAGCCTGGAAGACATGCACGCATCGAAATACTGGTTATACTCGCCCTCCGCCCCAAAATACGTGGTCTTGCTCCCGTCATAAAATGTGTAAGGAATATGCAGCGATAACAGAATCAGCCGGATCAGCGTTTCCCAGAAGTTTTGGGTGTTCGTCGACGGGTTATTGCTTTCAATCAGTTCGGCAGATTCGTCCACCCCTAAATTCAAGTGATAGATCAGGTTATACATGTCATCACCGATTCGGAGCTTGACCTCATCGGCACGTTTTTCCATCTCTTTTTTGACATCTTCCATTGTCGGGAATAATTTTGCGTTATTCGGTTCCTTACGTTTGGTAAGAATTCCGAGCATCTGCGCAAAAAGTTCACGCCGACTGGCAGCATTGATTGTGCGGTTGAATGTTATCAGATAATGTAAAGCCGGTGCCATTGGCGTCACGCCTCGCACCTGGTCAACATTACGTCGGTACGCAACCAGCCAGGCGTTTTCAGCCCAAATATGCCGCTCATCCCGGAAGCCGCCATATTGCATCCGCTCGGCAACATGATATTGCAGCACCTTTCCGGACCGGTTACATTTCACGCCATGTACCCACTGGTCCGCCGGGTCTTTTTCGTTCATCGCGTTCCGGACTCGGTCACCTTCAATTATCTGTAAGCGGCCTCCTTTGATCTTTACAATCAAAACGTCACCGTCTACAACCCGATGCCGCTCAATGATTTGTAGAAGTTCGTCAAAACAATATTTTTCGGCGACATCACAATTGTGTCGGTGCTTCCAGTCATTGAAAAGCATCTCGAACTGAGCATTGAAATCGGCGTATGGTGTCTTGCACTGCATCCGGTAGGTGCCGTTATACTCGACATGTTTGTCAACGGCGAACTGTGCGAGCGGAAACAACGTTTGAATCTCACGGGCAAGTGTCACCAGAAACTGCCGGTCCCACGGCTCAAGCTCTTTGTCGGTCGGACGGGTAGAACTGGTGGTGCCACCTTCTTTGCTCAGCTCTTTGATTTGCGAATAAAAGCCGAAATTCACAATGAATTTACGGGCCTTTTCAAACGCTTCTTTCGTCTTGCTCCACATCATCATTTTTACATTCTCCAAAGTGCAATCGGTCTGAGCGAATCGTTCATCCCCATAAGTTCACGTTCTTCAGTTTCGTATTTCGCCAACTCTTCCATAACCTGCTTGCGGTTGTAACGTGTCGAATCGCCATCAACAGAAATCGAGTCAACCATCGGGTCACGGTTCATTAACACTTGACGCAATTTCACAATCATCTGCTGCACAAACTGTAATCGCCCACCCACCGGTTCCGGAGACGGTACTGGTTCGTCCTGGCTCTCTTCGTTATCCAAAATATCTTCGCTCATTTTCGTAGCCCTATAATGCTTGCGGCGGCTTTCGCACCGGTAACGCAGTCGAAAAAGTGATTGTTTATGTTCGGCTCCGAACGGAACTCGTACATCTCACGGCCGTTCGCTTTGTGAAGCTCCGCATCTTCAGATGTGCAATGTTCCGCAAACATCCGGTGCCGTTCCGGGTCTTTTCCCCAAAGCGATAATGAGCCGGTAATTTTCGGGTCAAGCGATAACGATTCGTGTACCGACCCTTTCCAATAGTTGGTGTCAAGTGTGTAATGGTCGAGCCCATACCCGGATTCCGGAGTACCGCGATACCAAAACGTCCCTTTTTCCTCAATATAATCTCCTTGCAGATTTTTAATCGGACATTTCGCCGCCGAAAATCCTCGACCAATTGACGGGTCGACTTTCGGCAAAAGCTCTTGCGGAAGTGTCAGAATCGCGTTTTCCACCTGGTCGGGCTTGAAACCCCGGTCAATTAAAATCTGGTCAATCACCTTGTAGCCGTCGCCACCTTCACACCTGAAACAGTTGTCGAGCAGCTGCGTGACAAGCGAGTTGATACCTTTTTCGATCCGGGTGTTGACATCATCGTCCGGGTACACGTCACGCAAGGTTTTATTGCTCTTGTCTCTTTTTCCGAAATACCGTGACTTCTGCTTCGGAAACGTTCCATAATCTATAATCCAGCCGGTGAACCCATGTCCCCACGCAACAACCGTGAAATACAAAATGTCATCATGTACATCTATAAACGCGGTAAGGTGTACCGCCTCTTTCGGCACAACCCCTTGCTCCAAACCGTTCAGGCGGGTTAAAATCGTTTCCGTGTTGACAATTGAATCGCCTGCAAGTTCTTCCAACGGCTCGTTTTGCCGCTCCATCGCAAATGCTGATTCGTCATCACTTCGCAGATTCATCGCATGATGCAGTGCGTTCCGTTCAAATCTGGCGTCAAACGATTCTTCCCACGCAACCACAGCCCCTTCGTCCATCTTCGCCTGGTTCTGGTAATAATACTCGTTTGCTTTATTGACACTCTCTTGCCGGTAATGTCGGTACGTGTCCCACATCTCAAGGTTTTTTGGCCACTCTTCAAGCATCCTGAACCGCAAGCCCTGCCAGTGCGGGTGCCGCTTATGGTTCAGGTACCGGTCCGCTAAATCACCAGCACGCATGACAGTACAAGTCATCAACATTGAGATTCGTTTGCCATCTTCTGCCAGACCTTCAAGGGCGGTCTCTATAAGTTTTTCATAACTATCAACTTGTAGCGGATTCTTGGCTACGGTGTCAGTCTGCAAATCGTCAATCAGCACAAAATCCGGACGGAGCGTTTCACCATTTGGGCCTTCACAAAATTTTCCACGGATTGCCGAGCCGATACCAGCTGCAATTACCGTTGCACCGGACGAAGGGTTGCCGCGCATCGTCGGAAACCGGATCGTGTCGGCGTTCATATTGATCTCGGTCGGTACTCCCAAATACATCTGGCCACGTGCAAGATGTGCCGACCCGT
>JBOFQC010000601.1:0-2970 GCA_051660725.1 Thermoguttaceae bacterium | reverse complement strand
TCAATTACCTGAGTATAGGACTCGTTATCGTTCTCTTCCTTTCTATACCCTTCTGTTTTGTCTTTCAAAGAATAAATTGATATGCCTTTATACAAACCATAACCAACGATCCATGCCAATAAAACCCAACTACCTAATTTGGGATGGATTTGAGGCGCAATAAACAAAGACGCAAAAAATAATGCAACAAGAATTACTCTAACAATAATTGGATGCATGTTTTACTCCAATAAAAAAGGCAACAAGACTACCAAAAATATCTTGTTGCCAAAATCAATGTCATACTGAAAACAGGAATGATTTTATGTACAATTCCCGGAACGGGGCTCCGGGGCAAATAAAAACATATCTTTTTCTGCAATATTCTATTCGTCGCCGTTTCCGTTTCCACGCATCTCTTTTATTGCAGCGCGGCGGGAAAGTTTGATTCGGTTCTGGTCGTCAACTGCAATTACTTTCACTTCGAACCTGTCACCGACACGGCAAACATTGTGGATGTTGTCGACGTATTCGTCGGAAAGTTCACTGATGTGACACAAACCGTCACGTCCGGGAAGTATTTCGACAAACGCACCGAATTCTTTAATGCTCGTGACTTGGCCTTCATAAATTTTACCAACTTCAACCGAAGCGGTCAAACGGCTAACCTCATTTAAAGCGGCTCTTGCACTTGCTTCATCCGACGAAGCAACACTAACCGCTCCGTCATTTTCGACGTCAATTGAAGCGCCGGTTTTTTCCTGAATCGAACGGATGGTTTTGCCGCCCGGTCCGATAAGGAGACCGATTTTGTCCGGGTCGATTTGCAATTTGAACATTCTCGGTGCAAATGCGGAAATGTCGTCTGCCGGCCTCGGAATAGCACTAAGCATTCTGCGAAGAATCGAAATTCTTGCTTCACGTGACTGCTTCAGCGTTTCCAAAATGATTTCCGGGCTGATACCGGCAATTTTCAGGTCGAGCTGAATACCGGTGATACCGTTTTGCGTACCGGCAATTTTGAAATCCATGTCGCCGTAATGGTCTTCGTCACCCATAATGTCGGTAAGAAGCACCCATTTGTCGCTTTCTTTCACGAGTCCAACGGAAATACCAGCAACGGGGTTCGTGATCGGAACACCTGCTGCCATGAGACCAAGAGTCGCACCGCAAACGCTTGCCATTGAACTGGAACCGTTCGATTCCAAAATGTCGGAAATAATTCTCACTGTGTACGGGAATTCGTCCGGTTCCGGCAATACCGGCTTAACGCTTCTTTCGGCAAGAGCGCCGTGACCGAATTCACGTCGGCCCGGTCCTCTGTACGGCTTACATTCGCCAACAGAAAACGGCGGGAAATTGTAATCGAGCATGAACTTTTTCGCGTATTCTTCGAAGAGTCCGTCAACCCGTTGTTCATCTCTTGCAGTACCGAGTGTAACGGTGATTAATGCTTGAGTTTCGCCACGTTGAAAAACGGCACTTCCGTGAACGCGTGGCAGAACATTGATTCTGCATTCGATATCACGAATATCTTTGGTGCCACGTCCGTCAGGTCGTGTTCCGGAAAGAATCTGGTCGCGGACGACTTTTTCTTCGAGATCATGCCAAGCAACTTCAAACAGGTCGCTGTCCCAGGTTTTGCTGGCGGCATCAGCGACAGATTCCGGCGTGACGGTGTCGTCACCTTCTTCCGGAACTTCCTCGTTTCCAACCGGTCCGTTCACAATTGGTTTGACGAGCGGAACTTGTGGAAAGAATTCTTCTTTCGCTTTCGCTTTCAATTCCGAACATGCTGTGTAACGGGGAGCTTTACCAACTGTTCTTTTTGCTGCCCAGAACTGGTCGTAATATTTTTCACGTAATTTTTCGAACAGTTGCTCAGTTGGCGGCGGTGTGAATTCAATTTTGACCGGCGCAACTTTACGCACGAGTTCGTTTTGGAGTTCGCAGATTTCCTTGATAACTTCGTGAGCCTTGTTAATGGCGTTGAACATAACGTCTTCCGGCAATTCACGAGCGAATCCTTCTATCATTAGTACGGATTCCATGTTTCCGGAAACGATCAGGTCCAAGTCACTCTGTTCCAGTTTTTCAAAAGCCGGGAACGGTATGATTTCTCCGTCAATCAAGCCGATTCTGACAGACGCAAGCGGTCCATTGAACGGCAACGAGGAAATTGCAACGGATGTGGCGGAACCGATCATGGCGAGAATATCCGGGTCAATTGACCTGTCGCTTGCCATTACAAATGAAAGAACCTGAACTTCGTTGTAAAACCCTTTTGGGAAAAGAGGCCGCATTGGCCGATCAATAAGACGTGAAGTAAGAACCTCTTTCAGACTTGGGCGTCCTTCTCTTTTAACGAATCCTGCCGGGAATTTTCCAGCGGCGGCGACGCGTTCCCTGTAATCACATGTGAGTGGGAAAAAGTCTGTTCCGGGTCTGCTTGGTCCCGTCGACGCAGCACATAAAACAACTGTATCATCATAACCAACTAAAACGCTTCCAGCCGCTTGTTTTGCTAATTCACCAGTTTCCAGCCAAAGTGTACCTGCTCCAATTTTTTTTTCTACTCTAATTTTCAATTAACTATCCAACCTTTCTTTATTCCGATAATTTTTTAATCAAACTTCCTACTATTATATTTCTATATGTTCCTAATTCCTACCACGCCAATTCCCAAATGCCGTTCAGCATAAATTGCTCGGTGTGTAATTGTTAGCCGCCGAGCCCTGCTCGGCGTAGCTCCCCAGAGGAACCTGCCGTTCAGGCATAAATCGCTCCGGGGCTAACTGAATAGATGCAATAAAATTTCTGTTCATCACACAACAAAAAACCCGCCAGTAAATATGTAGCGACAAGCATAGTAGAACTTTCGCTACATTTTTCAGGCGGGATCTATCATAATTACGAGTTCGCAATTTGCGCACTAGGCGGCTCAGAGCTTACTTGCGAATTCCGAGTGCCTGAATAATATCGACGTATCGC
>JBOFQC010000600.1:0-5728 GCA_051660725.1 Thermoguttaceae bacterium | reverse complement strand
ATTTGACCCGCCCGCTATTAAAAAATCGACTCAATATAATCGCTCCGGAACTCGAGTCAGGCAATGCCGCTCCGCTTTACGCCGCCGCTCATGCAGAATTACGAAACCGGATGTCCAGAGCGACAAACCAAATTTACACCCGTGAAGATTACGCCAAAGCACAGTGGCCCGAACATTTTAATGAAGACGGTAAGAAACCTGCAAAAGACGACAATGCTGTTGGCAAATTAAAATTCAAGGCATTTCCTATTCCGCAAATGTTTTCGACCGAATGTCATACGGAAATCACTCCAATGGATGAGGAAGCGGTTTACGGTCAACTTCGTGAAGTGTACAAACTTCTGGAAAAAGCGAGTAAAAAACGCGACAGCGACTGGGGTTACTTCTTGGAATTCAAAGGAATCGCCACTACTCTTGAACACGTGCAGGAAATGCGTGAGCTGGCTCGGTATCTCAGTTCAAAAGCAAACTGGGAGATTCGCAACGGAAAATACGATGACGCCATTAAGACACTCAGAATCGGTTTTCAATTGGCAAAACACCTTAAAGAATCCGATTTTCCGGTGCTCGTTACGGTATTTGTCGGAATAGCATTTGATGGAATGATGCAGGAACAATTACGTCTTTTGATATCACAACCAGATGCTCCGAACTTGTACCCAGCCCTTACGCAAATGGTTCACCGTCAGGACTTGTTGCAGAATTGTTTACAGGCGGAAATGATGTTGATGTTCCCGCAAAAAATTAGAATGGAAATGTGCGATAATCCTGATGCCGCTGCACCAGAAGAATTAAAATTGCTTTTGGACGGAGTATTTGAAATTCTGACTTATTTCAATGTTAGTGAAGACAGAAAAGACCTCGCTATTCCCGCAATTTTGGTTGCTTGTTATCCTTACGCGAAAGAACGGCTTCAGAAAAAAGGGTTTACTGATGATGAAATCGATAAACTCTCGTCGTACCAAGTAGTTGCACCGTATATAATGGAAGAGATTCGGACGGCGTACGATCAAATGATAGTGGCGTCAACTTTTCCACGAGATACAAAACATTCGGCAATTGAGTTTGCCTACGATGATTATATTGCAGGTGCAAATAATACGCCGATGAAAGTATATTTTGCACTAATGTTGCCTGCCGTTGATGCTGCTCGAAATGCTTTCACTCGAATAGAAATGACGCATGATTTGATGCAAATAACTGAAGCGATTCGCTATTACGCTTTCGTTCACGGAAAATTACCGGAAAAGCTGGAAGACATCACTGAACTGCATATTCCGCTCATGAACAAACAGGACGGAAAACCGTTTGCGTACCGGACCGAAGGTGACACCGCATTTATCGAGTTCAACTCCCCCAGCTACGGCGGAAAATCCTGCTGGGAAATAACCATTACCCCGTTACCTCGTTAGCCCGCGAGCCCTGCTCGCCGTTGTAACACCAATACACTTGTCCGAATAACTTATTTACAACCATACACTTATGAAAAACTATATAATTACATTACTTCTGCTTTTTGTGCCAGCAGTTACGTTTGCGCAGGGTGACACCGTGTTGGAAAACATGCGTAAACTTACTGACGAAAACACAATGGCGATTCTATACGTTGATTTATTAAAAAGTAAACCATCAGAAGCAATTGAAACGCACCGCGAACTGCTCGAAAAAACCGCAAAAGATGTCGGAATTGACATATACGAACTTGCGAAAACCTATTCATCGACCAAGTCTCAAGTGCAGGATTTAACAGAACTTTGGAAAACCTGGGCCGAACAGACCAGAATGTTTGAAACGTTACTTATCGAAAACTTTGGTATCAAGGAAGCGTTCGTTGTCACCACTGTAAAAGCGTTTCCCATTTTCGGTTATGTCGCGATTCCCAAAAACGATAAACTGGCAATTGCGGCCCTAAAAGTTATTCCGTATACATATTTTGAGGAAAATGAAGATTTCGTGTTCCTGACGTTGGGTTTAACCGACAAGCATTCTTCCAAGCAGAATTTGACACCAATGATTAAACCAAGCCATCCAATACAGCGTGAAGAACTTGTCGCGGCTTATCAGGAAGTGAAGGATTATCCGATCTGGCTCGTGGCGTCACCGCCGAAATACATAAAGAAAATTTTCCGTGAAGTACATCCCAAACTTCCGGCAAGTGTATATTCCGGTGATTTGGACATTACGGCAATCACAAATGCGGTGAAATCATTAGCAGTTGGTGTCACCCCGCGAGCCGGTTCCGTTCACATCGTTGCGAGCATGGAATCAGTGGAAAATGCCGAATTAGTAAAACGTCAATTTGACGGGCTGTTTTCTTACGCCTCAAATAAACTTTTGGGATACGTCGAATTACTTGCTAAGCAGAAAGCAGAGTTCGACTTGCCGCTCCCAGCGGAAGATGAATTTATTCTTGCGATGTACCCCGAAATCCTTAACGCAAAAACACTTGCGGAACTGCAAAATGCGATAATTCCGCAGCCGCATGGTGCCAGATTCGTAATCCACTGGAACATCAACGAATTGGGCACGAAGATTTCAGATTCCGGCATTTTGTTTTCAAGGTTCGCAACTTTGCAAATGGAAAATTTTCGTGAAAACATGCGGCGTCAACAATGCATGAACAATCTCAAGCAGCTTGCACTTGCTGTTCACAATTACTACGACCTGCGTCAGGTAATGGTGCCAGCTTACACGACTGATAAAGAAGGTAAACCGTTACATAGTTGGCGAGTTATTCTTTTGCCGTATTTGGAGCAAGAAGAGTTATACACAAGTATCCGGCTGGACGAACCGTGGGATAGCGAATATAACCGTCAGTTTCACGACAAGATGCCTGCGATTTTCAGGTGCGCTAGTTTGGGAAAAGACGGCGAAAAGCGTGATACCAATTACTGTATGATCTTCGGCGAAGATGCAGTTGGGGTGGATGATAAGAATAGTTTCACTTTCAGGAAAATTGCCGACGGTCTGAGTAACACCGTTTTATTTGTCGAACGAATGACACCAGTTTGTTGGATGCAGCCGGAAGACATTTTGCAGGAAGACGCATATAAAGGTGTCAACAAAGAACCGAAAGGTATCGGTTCGCCACACCTGAATGGGGCAAATAGTGCTTTTTGTGATGCGGGTCCAAGGTTCATCCCCGAAAACTTGCCGCTTGATGTGTTGAAAGCGATAATCACCAAAGCCGGCGGCGAATATGTGTCTTTCTAACCTGTGCGATCCTGTAATTAATTGGGCAGGGATCAAAAGCGAGCCGCCAACGTAAGTTGGCGGTTGTGTATACTGCTTGACGATTATTTTTCTTTGAGAATAAGCAGCGGCCGCGTGTAGCCTTCTGGATAAACGAACGATTCGTTGTTTTCAAGTTGCTTTTTGATGGCTTCTTCAACAATGGCGTCAGAACCGTCAATCACGTGACTTGCCTCTCCGCTGAGAACCACGTAACCGTCACGTTTCACGTACTTTATCGGCTTATCCGTGTAAGGTGATACCGGAAGATTTTTGGTTAAGTGTGGCACCAGTGCATCAAGCGAATCGGGATACTCGCCATGTTCGGCCCGATATGCTGTGAGCATAAACGTGATGTCAACCAGCCGATTCGTATACTCAGTCCGGATTGTTGCTAAAGTTGTTGCGCTAAATGCCGGCAAGATTACCGATTTGTAAAACAAAACAAGCATTTCTTCCCGAGATCGATTTGAATTCTTGTCAGACTCCAAAACCGACAATCCATCAGCACGTATACGTTTTTCCAGACGTTCATTTGCACGCAAACGCTGTTTGTAATTAGGGATAGACCAAGAATCTTCACATTCGTCAAACGCTTCATTTACAAGACGCAAAACTTTATCGCAATCATATTCGTATTCCGGATCAAAACTTTTTTTACGTAGTGCCAAGTATGCTTTTTGAGTTTCATTAAAAGTAGGTTCATTGCCGTTATCATTAATTTCTCCATATAGCTCATCAATCAATTTGACGTCTGCACGTAAAAGACGTTTGACTGTATCAATTCCCATACATCGTTCAGCGACGGAAAACCGTTGCGGCAAAATGGTGCCAAAACCAGACATAGTGGCGTCATATTCACGTTTTTTGTTGAGTACCCAGGCGGCGTTAATATCTTTATCATTTTTGAAATCAAGATTCGTAAGATACCTGACAATATCACTTTGCGCAATTCCGATACACGCCAATCCAACTAAATACTCGACAATTGTGCCGGGATTATCGGTCATTTTTTTGCCGATTCGAACCGTAGAAAACGCACATTCAAAAGCCTTGTCATATTCACCTTGTGTGAAATCCCAACCACCGCGAACAGACATGAATCGGGCCAATTCACGGATCGACTGCACATAAGGGAGCAATATCGCAGCCGTAACCGGATCATCATTTTCATTGTTGGTGACTGCCATTGGCATGAAATAATGAGGACGCCTAGTAATTTCTTTCAGCTTGTCGGTTAGTTCGTCAGTTGTTTTTATCCAGGCTGCAAGAAGCGGTAACTCTTTTTCTGTCCACAACTTACGCATTGCTGTATTGCGCTCATTATCAATAAGGTTACGGTATCTCCACTCCTGCTTTTCGTAATTATTTTCTTTCAGTTTGGCATCAATTTCATCTTGTGAATAAAATTTCAGCAATTCTTTATGCGGGTCAACTCCACGCTGAACAAACGCCCCAGGAGGAAAAATACTAACCAATTTCTCAAGAGGAGGCGGTGTCATCCCTAATACTGCCCAGAAGTTTTTACGGTACGTATTTGTAGTTGAGGATGAGTCTTCAGGATGTGAGTTTTCGTCTTCTGCCAATTTGCGTAAAAGTGGATATTCAATTTCTCCCGGCAAGATAGAAAATAGTGCTGGCACAATATTGGTGTCATTCGTGATACCTTCTGAGTAGTATTTGTTAAGTGCAGCGATGTAATCGACATTGCCATTCTGAAACAGCGGCTCAGTAAAATATGTCGTTTCCGGCGAGATCGTGAACTTAATCACGCGTGGTTTGTTTGCCGCTTCTTCAGCAAGCATAAGCCCGCAATAAGATGCAAATAAAAGAGTTGCAGTGATAAATGTTTTCATTTTGTACTCCTTGTTGTATGTGATATATAATATCGGACTTATAACATTATTATTTCTTGACGCTGTTTGATTGCCTTAATTATCGCCTCTGTCATGACTGGAGAATCAGTTGACACCGCAGTTTCCACCACTGGCCAATCCTCGTGTTTTGGTGCTGGATTGCTTTGCGGCTTGTCGAGTCTCAACTCTTTCATCAACGAAGCAAGGTGTTGTTTTTGAGTCACGAACATTTCTTTTAATTCCTTGTTGTTCTCATCTGGACGAAATTTTTTTACATCATCTTTCGTATTAACAGTTATAATATGAGAAGGTGCCGTGATATCAATATCAACATTCGATACGTCAGCGGTTTGCATTTCACGCAACGCGACAATAAGTAACAGAACCGCAGCAGTGCCAGTGACTGCGAAAATGATTTTTTTGTTATAAACAAGCTTCTTAATTTTACTGGCATCATACCAGCTCGGTTTCTTGTCCGGGGTGTCAAATTGACGCCGTACTGTTCGCGGCTTGAAAGATTTCAACTCTGCTTCAAGTTCAACAAGTTCAGGTGGAAGTTTATTTTCAGTCATGATTTGTAAAAAAGCAGATATAATTATTTGATTAGTTTTCGTAATGCCGCCAACCCTTCTTCGTAACGC
>JBOFQC010000599.1:0-9536 GCA_051660725.1 Thermoguttaceae bacterium | reverse complement strand
ATAGTTTTTGCAATCGTGTAGTGCTTCAATGGGGCCGCTCTTTGGGAGAGCGGAAAACATTAACAATAACAACAAGAGGTGATAAAATGATTAACTCAGCTTCAATGGGGCCGCTCTTTGGGAGAGCGGAAAACCCTCATCACCTTGATCTTCTAATGCTTTGCCTAAAAGCTTCAATGGGGCCGCTCTTTGGGAGAGCGGAAAACTGAGTGGTGTGGATTCTGATGATGAGGATTCCAGTAGCTTCAATGGGGCCGCTCTTTGGGAGAGCGGAAAACCGCATGTAATGTCCATTGATACTGACGGTAACGAAATCGCTTCAATGGGGCCGCTCTTTGGGAGAGCGGAAAACGGCTGTCGCTTTTAACCCTAGATTTTTCGGTATCGCAGGAATGATTTTCGAGCGGTCGAAGCAATGAATAAAAATCGTTCTTATCATAGGGTGGCAAAAACGAAAAAACATTAAGATTTCTCGATAAAAAACCGTTTCGAGCGGTCTCGGGCTTTTTAGACGCACCGAACCTCTCGAAAGTCAAAAAATTAAAAAAACGCTTATCAAACGATAAACATTGTAGCAGAACTCTTTTTCTCGGGATGGAACCCCCAAAACTCGATTCGATCCTCGGTTTTCTGGCTAACCGGTCCCAATTCTACAATCATAACACGATCCTCGGCAAAATTCAAGTTTGGCCAGACTTTTGCCTTCAATTCCTGTAACTCCATTTCTGTCAACTCACACCTGAAGACGGAAAATTGAAGTCTATCACCATGACCTTTCATCAATTTATAAATTTGTCTATATCTTTTTGGCAAACAAATGTCGTATGCAATAATAAATACTCGTCTCATATAGCACCTATCTCACCGTAAAAGGAATGTATTCAGAAAATTCACCAAGTAAGTATCTCGCCAGTATTCTCGCTTGAACTTCCAAAACTCTCCGATAAGTGATTTTGTATCCGAAGAGTGGGTGAATGATTTCCGTATTCATTCTTCTTTCAAAAGCTGCAATGATGCTTTTTCTTGCAGAATCCGTCATCACAACGTATCCCATCCGCCGGACAAACGAGTCGGCATTCACCTCCTCATTATTAAAAACAGTCAAGGTCACGGAGTCGGCAATGATTGGTCGAAACTCTTCGGCCAAGTCCAATGCCAGCGAAGGTCGTCCATATCTGGGTTGATGTAGAAAACCCAGCATGGGATCAAAACCGACACTTTGGGTCGCAATCGTCAATTCCTTAGTAAGCATCGAATAAACGAACGAAAGAACGGCATTTATAGGGTCTTTGGGCGGTCGTCGATTTCTAGTACGAACATCAAAATCAACATGACCGGGCAGAAATTGAAAAAAAGCGGAAAAATACAGCTTTGCGGCAAATCCTTCCAGACCGAGTAGTGCCGGTATTGAATCAGCTTTTAAAATGCGATTGTTAAGCTCTTTTAAGTCACGAAGGAGCACTTCTGCATTGACTGAGCATTGAGGGTTATTTTTTAGATGCCTACGCAAAAGAGTACGAGAATTTTTTACTTTGCCTGAAATAAATTGTCGTGCTATGTTCAATGAACCTGAAAGATGCTCGGCAGCTTGATACTGACGTATCCGAAGTTCAACATTCTTGTGAATAAGTGAAGTTGTGATACTATGAAACCAACCGCCATAAGAGAAATGAAGTATTGGGATACCACGATTGGTCAACTCAGAAATGGCTTGAGCAGAAAACATGATATTACCAAAAACGCAAACCTGTGAAACATCAATAATACGAATATCAGCTAGCTGTTCGCCTTTAAGTTTAACCGTAAGACGTTCGCCCGACTTTCCTATAAAAGCTCCCTGAGTTTGGACGTAAAATGGCAAAGCGTGTTCCAGTGCGGGCAAGAGTTGTCGTAATACTGGCTTTGCAGATAAATCGTCTGAAGTTACCTTTGAAATTAAATTGACTTCATCCGGCAAGCATATACCAACAAGCGAACATTTGGGGCATTTCGGGCTATCATCAAGTGGCGGTGGTGAACAACTGTTTTCAGCAGCATTGCGAAATTCGCGGCATAACTCTCGTGTTTTTGCAATGAGAGCCTCATCAAAGACCACTGTGATACGTTGTTTTGATGCGATGTAATAGATGATTCCTTCGTTACACAAGTAGCCATTATCACGCAAAATAAGTCCTTGCGCACAAAGTTGAATTCTCTCCGCCTCATAAGCTCCTTCAGGAATATTCGGTGCGACACCTCGTTTATAATCGACTGGAGTCGCAATGTTTCCGTCGATTTCGAGAATGTCCAACTTTGCAATTAGCCCTTCATTTTCAGAAGACAGGGTGATAGAACGGGCATGTTGCTTTTCATAAACACTTTCAACTGGTTCTGGTATTGGTTTGGTATCAGGCTTGTCTACGTTACGATGTCCGAATGTACCTTGTTTTGTTTCGATATTCTCCGCCCATTCGCCTTGAACCCATTCCATATAGCCCAAGCGTGGACAGTACGCAAATTCGGCAAGCATTCGTACAGGCATTAACTCTGGAATCGGCTCAACAGGCAGCATTACATCAGAAGGCACATCTGATACAATTGGTACAAATGACTGGGCATAAGGCTCTACAATCGGAATTTCAGTTACATTCAGAGCATAAATTGGAGCAGTAAATGATTGGGATGTCATGATATTCCCCACCTTTCGTTAATAGTGAACAAAAACGTAAAACGTCCGTGTTGCACGAATATGGGGAACTCTCCATCCCTTTCAAATATAGCTTATTTTTTTTCGTTAGGCAAAATAGCGCACAGTCCGAACCCTAGATGCCTGCCTGGTCCCAAAGCAATCGGTCCGTGCGCCGGTTCTTTAAATTCGAACACAATGTGAATCATGGATTTATGCCGAAAGTACTCGGGACGCTGATAATCCCGAGGATGAAACGCACCCGGAAAAATCGGAGCTTTCCGAAGTTCCAAATTCTTTAGCTTCGACAGATCGAAGCCTGCCTGCACAAACGATTTTAAGACCAGTTTTTCCGTTTTGGCGTACTTAAAATCATCGGCACCTGGCAGCACAAGTGGTGTCACCGACCCAAATTCTGTCGATTTTTCCGTGTACAGTCGAAAAATGCCGTCTCTGCCAGAAGCGGAGGTTAAAACAGCTTTTGACTGCTTCGTGTTTTTCTCAATGAGTGCTGCGCCTATTAAATTTTGTTGCACCCAGTTTGCAAACACACCGCGATTTTTTCTATCTTTATCTTTATCATCACCCTCTTTTCCGAACAATGGTTCGGCAATGATGACACGTCGAATCAAGCCATCATCGTTGCGGTGGAAATTTATCGTCGGTATCGGCAAGTACGAAAAGCGGTCGATCCCTTGCGAGGAACACCCGCCAGCTAACGCAGGCGACTCGCTGTTGTCAGTCTCGCAGTCGGCATGACCGGCAACGTATTTTTCAATGTCGATTCCGTGCGACGCAAAAAAATCGCGTCCTGCTTCTTTCACTTTTTCGAGAACCGCATGACGGAGCATTGCCGAGACGTACATCAAATCACGTTGGTCAAAGCCGACAAATCGCGTTTCATCCGCTGGATTGCATAGTTCAAAAAAAGCACAGGGACGTTCCGGCGCGACAGTTGTTTCGTAAGATTGCGTCTGAAAAGTACTTGGTTTTTGAGGCGGAGTGTAGATTTTTTCCATGCTTCGTCCGCTTTTCTCAATACGAACCGCATTCTGCTGACTTTTGTAAACCGTTTTCAAATTCTCCAGCGTCCCGATTTGGGGAACTCGCAACTGTACTTCCGTATTTTTGTACACACTCGGCTTCCAATGTTCGAGTTTGGTAATTTCCGGCGGCAATTCAGTTGCGATTTTTGCGTCGGCAACGACCAAATCGATCCCCCAGCCGAGAGCGGAAATGCGACGCACCATCTCGTCAAGTTTGTTTGCCTTGTCAACATCGTCTGGGTTGATATTCCAAACGTAAAACACCGTCCGTCCACCAATCATCCGCGTTGGCGCAACCTCTTTTCCGGTCAATCGGTTCTGCCGATTGTATTTTTTATCCGCGTCGTTATTCGGCACATAATTTGTGTACTTAAATGCCGATTCGGACTTTGGGGCGTAAATTTCAGGCGGCTTCAGGGTTTCAAACCATTGCAAGATTGGCTCGGCAGCATCAAGTTCATTTCCGTTTGCGGCTAAAATGGCTTGAAACAACCTGAGCGGCGACGGCGGAAACTCCGGCTCGTAATTCCCCTGTCCGTGATACAAATCGTCCAAAAATGTAACTGAAATAATGAGTTTATTCGGCATCGGAATCCTTTTTAGAAAAATACTTTAATCCTTCCTTAATCGTTTTTTCATCAAATTGAGCATCGTCACGATTGTTACCGACACCGAAATTTTCCGCTGTAGTTTTAGCATAAGCAAGGGCGTTATCGTGCGAAAATTCAAATTCTTTTCGGACTCCACTTGTTTCTACTTTTTCGACATGGAGCGGATGATTAGGATCAGGGACGAGTTCACACCCCATACGGAGTAATTGTTCCTGCGGAGCCGAAAAAACGACAAGTGCCAAACCGAGAATATAACGCTGTAAATTCAGTGTCGCTTTCGCATCTGCTCCTTTTATCCGCCGCAATGCCGAAAGACTGATGACGGTTTCTCGTATCAACTCACTGTTTTGATCCAATATTACGCCGCCAAGTGTCCCCGTTGCAGGGGAATGATCCATTCCGAGTGCCGACTGTTTCGTTGTACCTTTTGAGGTTTTAATATTCGCATTTTGCACCTCTTCAGAAGCAAACAAAGCCTCTCTTGTGTCATTAAATGCCGCAGTGAATTGGGCAGAGCGAGTAAGTGGATGTACGTCAAACGCACGAATTATTGAACGAATAACTCGTGGAAGTTTTGTGCCTGTATACCGCGAATCCCAGCAGCCGAATAATAGGGAAGTCGGCGACATTTTTGCCATTTCCGTTGCGTCATTTTTCTTTTGTAATGACATAAACGCTGATTGTATTTCATCCCCCATGTTGGACAATCGGGCGACCGCATCCCCTAACCGATGCCCAGCGTCAAGGAGATTTACGTCTTCTTCAACAAACATGTCTTTCTTTTGTTCGTCTTTTCCTGCTTTGATTTTCACCTTAACCATAATCTGTGGCACGAGTTCAGAGTACGGTGGCTCTTTGAAAATTGGCTCCATCCGGTTAGCCTGTGAACCAACGCTGTCGATCAGGCATACGTTTTTGCCATCGCCGAGGTCGTCGATGTTGTAGCCGACGGTGGCAAACGTCGGCGGGAAGATAACGGCGTTCTCCCCTTCGACGGGTTTGAGGTGTTGCCGCAACACAATCGCGGCGGTGTCGTTCTTGGTCAATAAATCGTCAAATTTGGTAAACTCGCTCATCGGGTTTTCTCCAAGTGGGTAGGGGGTTAATTTTGTTTCAATATCGCACGGGTGAAGTATTTGCATTTTCCATTCAAGGGTGTAGAAAACGTGTAATTTATTTTATCTTGAGAAGACATTGTTAGATCGCTTACCGATGCACCAACGGCATCTAATGGCTTGAGCCACAAGGAATAGGAATAGGTATATTGCACATGTTTATCTGGTACGGGCAAAAATCGTTGCAAGCCGATTACTGCCAGTAATTCAACCAGCGGAAAAATTGCCCGCTTATAATTCTTGTTCTGCGTATCCAAAGAAAAACCCACATCAAGCGGTGTCCAGCTAGTGCGAATATCAATTTGGCATGGAGGTGAGGTTTCACCGGTCTCCTTATTTTGATTGAGTGTAATACTGTGTTGGAAACCTTTAGTAAAACTTTCTACACGCTTTGATTGCACATTTAATGTACCAATCTTCTTGAACGAATACTGTTGCCCTGCCCATGTTTTACACGAGATAAACCACCAATCCAGAAAAATATCGTGGTCTTTTTCATTCTTGTCTTTCCAGACCAGAGAGAATGGCGGTGAGTATTTTTCATCATCTTCATCTGATAAATTATCACCACTCACATCAATGGTTTCTTCGAGAATAGGTTTACTGTCTAAATTTGTTTTGTTTTTTCTCTTTAATTTATTTTTGTCTTTTTTCACTTGTTCATTACGAATATCTTCCTTGATACTTTCTTCATGGCGAGGAATCTGAATCCTATCAATCAGCCGTTCTTTTAGCTTCTCATCGGTGAGATTTTCGGGATATTCGAGCGTGAACGAATTTCCGCCATCCGTAAAACAGCCTTTAGCGTCTGTTCCCCAGTGGCGGTGCGCAAGTTCCAACAGTCCACAGCAGGCAAAATACTGACCGGGATTCGCAGGGTCAATCGGAATCTTTATTATACTCATAATTGCACTCATAATCTGCTTTTGGTAAAGGTATTATTCGCTTGCTATACCGTCGGCTCGGCGAAGCAGCGATTCCAACCACGCAAGTCCCCACCAGCCGAACCGTTTTTGCAACGTCGCAAAAATCAATTTTTGTTCGTAGATTTCATCCGCAAAATCGGTGTTTTTTGCACCCGCATCCAAGTGGCACAGAAAATGCGGACGCGACCAACCATGATGTGCTGCAATAACGTGCAGTATTAAATCTCGCAGTTCGTGATTATTTATTTCATCGACCTTTGCCGCTTCCCGAACGCTTCCGAGTTCATGCCGGTATCCGTTTAATGCGTGCCCATTGAAAAAGCCGTCTTTCGACTTGGCAATTGGATTTTCAAGGTCGTCGTTTCCTGCCGCACGCTGCCATTTTTCGTTTCGTTTACCCAAATCGTGATACTTCGCCGCCAAAATAAGAGCCTCGGAAAGCTGTTCCGATAACCCCAGCCGCTCGCAAAAACCACGCATAATTTCCGCCGTTTTTTCGTGATGATTGTCGAGTGTTACCACTTCCGAGGCAGTCTGCGAATCGGTTGAAACTTTGTCCGTAAGCAGCACAAGCCAGCGGCTTTCGGGAACGTCGGCGGTCTCGTCTTCCGCTTGCGTTTGGAAATGAAAAACGTATTTTTTACCGATTGCATTTGCAATATTTTTTATGGTTTGCCTGACGTTGTTGCCTTCCAGTGAATCAAATTTATCGCCAAGTATTCTATACTCGAATATGCCGTCCAATCGCCGCAGTTCATAGATGTTTTTATTTTCTGCCGCATCGGACACATCGGTTGCAGCCGTTTCGGTTTTCGGGTCGAACGTCCCGTCTGGTGTCAAACCACAGGCGGAAACTGGAAAGATTAACGTCGCAAACTTTAGCTGCTGATTGTCGAGTTTTCCCAGTTTTGTCCGAAGAATACCGCTGTTTGGACGAATCATAATCACGTTTTTATCGGCGTGCTTTTCAACCCAGGGAGTTGTTTTTTTCTTGGAATCATTCGCAGAAAATGGTAGATCATACGTTGGCATGGAAAGTCGCTCTTGGCTTTTGATTCGATTTTTCTCGAACCAAGTTTGAACGTCCTCTTCTGTAACATCTTCCGAACAGAGTCCATTAATTTCCACATCGCTTCGCCAAACGAGAACAGTTTGTGGTGGACCGTCGGTGTCCCCTTTCAGATAATCGGCGACTTCAGGGCGGGCGGGAATATCGTCGTCAATACTGGTGAAACTCCAAAAATCGAGCAGTATGTCGGTCAGCCGTTTTTCTTCCGGCTTCGGCGAAAACGCTTCGGTTCGATCCCGATATTTCCGCAGCGCAAGCGGAGAAACATCGCCGCCAGCTTTTTTTATCTCCTTGAAAATTTCCAGTGTTTGTTGCCTAGCTATATCGTAGGGTGAAAGCGTTTTTTTCTTTTTATCCGTATCACCATCCCCACCCTTTTTTTTATCGAAAATTTCGTGAACGATGTGAATTTGCGATTCGGCAACCTGCCCGAAACGGTTGATTCGGCCCAGTCGTTGAATCATCGAATCAAGCGTACTCAAATCGCCAACGTAATGGTCGGCGTGCAAGTCCCAACCGACTTCCGCCGCCGATGTTGCGACGAGAAAAGCCGGCTGTTGATTTTCAGTTCCGTTCCCCAAAAACGGTTGCATTTCCGACTTTTTCAGCAGGTCTTCCCGCTCTTTTCCACGAATCTGACCGGTCAGCAGCACGGCTTGTTTATTCGCTTTTTGTAATTCTGCACAAATATGAGCCGCATCTTTCGGAGAACGAACGAAAACGACGGTTCGGTTATTTGGAGCCGACAAATTTTTGAAAAAATCATTTTTATCTTCCGTGATGAATTTTACGATTTTCTCTTTGATTTGCTCTTCGTTTTTTCCTTTTTTCCCTTCTTTTTCCTCTACTTCGTGCAGCGTTATCTTTTTTTGTGCCTTTAAGCGTTTCCCGACTGTTTCGTTTGCCTCGTCTTCCTCATTGATAGTAAGGATACATTTTGCGGTGTCATCCGCTTGCCGGGATGTTGCCGAAAGTTCCATAACCTGCAATCTAGGAATCCCATTTGGTGCCGTATCGGCAAACTGTTGGATATTGGCAAGGAGCGTGCTAAACGCAGGCATCAGATGCGCTTCGTCATGAATCAGAAGTGTGTCGCACCCGATCAGTCCCGCATGGAGCGGACGCTTGCGGCGACTGTCCCCATAACCCGAAAAGAGCAGCTTGGACCCCGCCATATCAACCGTCGCTACCGAAATGGAAAGAGCGGACGGGTCGTAAATCCAATCTTGCGATTTTGCACGTTGGTCGTCCGACAGTTCACCCCGAAGCGTGCTTGTGTAGAAAAAATCTTCGCTGTTGGAAAAGTCTTTGAGTGTTTTCTGAAACGTGGAAAAATTTTCACCGCCGCTATTTTCTTGCAGTTTTTTACGGATTTTTTCAATGACTTCGCTTGACTGGTCAACGACCGTTCGGCGGTCAACGACGTAAACGAGTCGTCTGGGTAGTGTTACCCTGCCGCTTTGTGATTGCTCAACAATGGCAATCAACCAGAGGGCAATTGTCATTGTTTTGCCAAGTCCGGTCGGAATGTCGCAAGTCTTCGGTATGCTACCGCCGACGAGTTGTTTGTATAAACATTCTTGCCACGGAAACGGTTCGTTGCCAGTCAAGTACTTAAAAATGCGTTTCCAATTTTCCATGATGTTTATCGTGTTATGATATTGATTTGGTTTGATTATGTTTTGTTAAACGGTAATATTATTACGATAAAACTTCGTTTGGTATGCGGCTATAAGCAACGATTCAATTCTTGCATTCTACTTTTTTCTGAGTCGGGTTGCAAGAAGGGGTAAAATTTGTAAGTAGGCATTTTCTCGAATGATAGAACCATCTGCAATTTTCTGTACCAAACCACTCCGCCCCTCCGCCCGTATTTTACCGGTTCACAACTTTTTTTGCTTAAAAATCCCCTGCTTTGGGGCTTCCGAAATTTTTTCTTTCAGGGTGACTTGCAATTCCTTTCTGTTTGTGGCAAAATGCTTCTCGCTGTCGGGAATTTTCCCGCAGTTTCGTCGTATGTGCCCGTTGGTTAGTAATTTCCAGCGAGAGTCGGCAGGCGAAGGAAGAGCGTGTTTATCGGGCGGGCCAAAAAACCAGCAGAAAG
>JBOFQC010000598.1:0-2217 GCA_051660725.1 Thermoguttaceae bacterium | reverse complement strand
CGGACCGACGCATCACGGACTTTTCGACATTGCGTACATGCGGTCATTTCCGAATATGCAGCTACTTTCGCCGGGTGACACCGCTGACGTTGCGGAAATGATTCAATACGCCGCGAACCAGAATTCACCGGTTGCGATTCGGTATCCGAAATGTATTGCCGCCACGGTGTCACGGCAACAAGAACCTAAATCCGGCGCGGTGATTGAATGCGGCAAAGCGGAAACAATAATCACCGGCAAGGACGGAGCAATTGCGGTTTACGGCGGACTGCTCGAAACGGCAATGAAAGCTGCCGAATGTTTAAAAGAAAACGCTGACGGAAACCAAACCGGCCCGTTGGAATTAACAGTTATAAATGCAAGGTTCGCGAAACCGCTTGATTGCGAAACGATTCTCGCACCGCTGTTCTCTGGCAAACCGTTAATAACCGTTGAAGAAGGTGTCATCGCTGCCGGGTTCGGAAGTGCCGTGCTTGAAGCGGCAGTTGAACGTGGATTGGACACCAGAAAAATCAAGCTGATTGGTGTACCGGACCGCTACATTCAACACGCCGAAAGAGCGGAACTCTTAAACGAAGTCGGCCTTGACGTTGACGGAATCGTTGCCGCCGTTCGACAAATGCATAAGCACCCAGTTTGCGATCATTAGGCCAAAAATACCGGTGATTGTCGGCAAACTTCCGAGAGAAGTGCGACGCCGTCCTTTTTCGTCGGCGTGTGTGTCGAACTGTTCCGGCGGAAACACCGCCCCACGGTGCAGGTAGCGGGTCTCTTCGTTTGAGTAAACGCACGGAATCTTCGGGTCGAACCCTCTGCGGCGTAACCGTTTACGAACAAGAGCGGCAAGCGGACAGTGCGTTATTTCCGAGATTTGCCCGATTCGTATACGGCTCGGGTCGACACGAAGTGCGGCCCCCATGCTGGAAATCGCGGTTTGATTCCGATTAAGCAGTTCCGAAAGTAGTTCGATTTTCGGATTCATTGAATCAATGGCGTCTACGACAATGTCGGGGCTGCCGTCAAGCAATTCTTCCAGAGTGTTTACGTGAATAAAGGTGTCACGTGCGTCAACGACGCAGTTCGGGTTGATATCAAGCACACGTTTTTTCGCGGTTTCGGATTTTTTTTGCCCAATTGTGTTCCACGTTGCGAGAATTTGCCGATTTAAATTGCTCGGCTTGATAACGTCGTGATCGACCAGACGTATTCTTCCGACGCCGCTTCTTGCCAACGCTTCGGTCACGTAACCGCCGACTGCGCCCAGCCCCATGACGATTACGAAAGAGTTCTGAATATGTGCGAGACCGTTTGTTCCGAGCAGCTGCTCGACTCGTTTAAACTGGTTGTTTTCGTCGAAAGAAGTTGTCATTTATGGGGTTGTTAATTTGTTGTTAGCTCAGCGTTGCTCCCCGGAGGAACATGCCGTTCAGGCATAAATTGGCTCCGAGGCTAACGGGAAAAAAATATTTTTTTACTTTTGGTTATAAGATTGGCGACTTTCTCCGAAAGTCGCAAGGAGCAAAGCCTTTCCTTTTGGTGTTTCGGCCATTTCGAATAGTTTCCATGCATCTGCTTCGTCACCATTTTGTAGCATAAAATCCACTACGATTAAAAGGCGTTTTTCTCTTTCTTGTATATCTGTGTGATAGTCCTGCAATAAAGAAAGTGCCTTGTTATATTCCCCGGCAGACACAAGTTGGTACATAAGAGATATATCCATTTCCGGGTAAGATAGCTCTTTTATTTCGCGGAAAGTATTAACCGCTTCGTCGTAAAACCCAAGATTGGCATACTCTAGAGAAAGAACGTTTAAATAATTATCATACCTCGTCGCATCTGTTCCCTTTACTGCCCGTAAAGAAGATAAAGCCTTGTCAATTGTCCGTTTTTTTTCTAACCGTTCTGTTTTGAAATTTGTGTACCACAATAACATTTTAACTCGTATAAATTGGTCGGAAGACGTTTCGCAAATATCCTCTGCCTGACATATAAGTTCAAATGCCACTTCGTAATTAAAGTCACGAAGTTCTGTTGCGATTAAGTATAGTGCCTCGGCTTTTTGTTGAGGGGGTTCAATTGTGTCCGCAAGTTTTTTCGCATCATTGAACAAACGAAATTTCGCATAATTTTTAGCAATATAAATCAGGCATCCAGTCGGACCACTAAATTTTTTGTCAAATTCCCGTGCAGCAATTACTGCCTTTTCGAGATACGGCT
>JBOFQC010000597.1:0-7799 GCA_051660725.1 Thermoguttaceae bacterium | reverse complement strand
GACGCTTTGCGGGAACCGACATTTTTGGAGGTAACCGACATTGTGTTTAGGCATAGCTACTGCAAATGTCGTAGCGGGGCGGCATGGGTAACCTTGCCGCCTCGTTATTTAGTATCCAATTTTAATTTTGATTAAATATTCTCGGACTAAAGTTCCATATCCACGTTTTTTTCCGTTCCTGTCTATGTTTTTAATATCTACTTTGGCACACAACTTCACGAGTGAATTGTAATCATGTCCAATTTGTTCGACAAGCAAGATTGTTTTATTGGCTTTCATATTTTCAAATAAATTATACCCTGGTTTTGATTGTGCTCCTTTAAGAAAATAAGGCATGTCAACAATCCCTGCTCGTGCAAACGCCTCTTCAATCATGTTTTTTAAAAATGTCTTTGTGTCATCAAGAATAAGATCGGTGTCAAGGAGATAACGCAGTTCCCCGTAATTTGAAATGAAGCCTTTAACCTTCCAAACATTTGACCGGAAACGTTTATTCAGATAAACCGTTCTTGATGTAAAACCAAAGATTCTGTGACGCAATAATTCTAACTTACCACAGTCCTTATGACTAGACGTTTTGAAGTATGAGATTAGTTGATCAATGCGATTATTGTATTTTTTACGTTTCGCTTTTGTTATTCCATATTTAAGATCAACATTATTTGCGTTGCTTGAAAGCTGGAATTCATAGCCAAGATAGTCTATCGAACAAGATGTCGTTGAGAGTTGACGTCTTGTAATATATTTAAATTTGCTGTGATTAAACTTGGTTTTACATTTTATAGGAGTTTTAACTGTGCTGTCATGGAATACTTCCTGAAGAGATTGTTTTAATATTGCCTGTAGTGTAGATTCTTCAACATGTTGATTTAGAATCAAAATGCTATCGTCGACATAACGATCAAAATAAAGAATACCCTTTGACATCAAAGCTTTCCTAATAGATGCATCGAAATGTTTTGCAATAATTTCCGCAATTGCATTTGATGTACTAAATCCTGCATAAGCATATTTGATTTTATCTGTAAAATCCTTTACTAATTCTATTTCATCTCTATCTAAAAGCTGTGGTTTGATGAATTTTTCAAACACATATGTTGCAGAAACAGAATTGAAATAATCATTAAAATCAAACTTTACAATAGTAAAATCGGACATTTGTTTTACTGCCGATAAAATACCAAATAGAGATTTTATCGTTTTATTCCGATTTGGGTATTTTATCTTAAACTTTCTGTCAACTATTTGTTTGATACATTGGCACAAAACACTTTCTGTAGAATATGAATCTTCGTATTGCTTTACAAACCGCTTTTTCCCATTCTGCTTCAACAAGAATGATAAAGAATTTGAAAAATCATATTTTCCTTTTGTATAGGCTTTTTTTACATTGGTAATGATAATATCAAGTTCTTCTTGTGTTTTTTTAGGTTTGGTATCGACTGCCGCTTGATGCCGTATCGCTCTTTCTATTTCTTTTTCAAATCGCATAACACACTGCTTTCCCTAAACTATTTCTTCAATCTCTTTCTCTTTACTAACACCATTTTTTAATTATCTTGATATACAACGAGCGGTCATTTATAACAGGTTATGGTCCCATATTTTTTTATGGTTACGGATTGTCATAATCTTCAATCGGACATATTACAGCAGCGTAACAATGATGAATTTACACAAAGTAAAAGAAATACTACTATTACTACCCTAAGAATTTTATGCATAGAACATGCCCCTGTCTGTAAAACAATTGTTTACTATTATTTACGCAAATAAAATTTACCTTTTTTTTGTAAAATTTCCAGTGCAAAATTCAAGTTTTTCCGATTTTTTCAAAAAATTTTAACGACAGATTGCATTTGCGGACTTCTGGGGTATTTTAGAGAAGACTTTTTACACTCTAACCCTTTCAATAATCATGATGACCCCTGCCCGCAAAGCCCCGTCTCCAGATACATATTCTGGCCGATTCGCAATCCGACTACGCTCCCTCCGCGAAAAAGCAGGACTGACAGTCGAAGAAGTTGCGGAAAAACTCGGAGTAAGTAATAGAACAATTTACGCTTGGGAGAAAGCAACTAATGCCCCTCATATTTCAATGTTTCCAGCAATCGCAGAATTGTATAAATTAAAAAAAATACGCGAAATTCTAATGAATGAATAAAATTTATTCCAGAAAAACTGCAAAGAGGCTTGACAGCACTTTGCAGAAATACTAGAATACTCTCGTCACGATTGAGGGACGGGAAGTACAAAACAGAGCCACAGCCTCCACCCGTCGAAATCGTGACAGACAAGACCGGGGGCTGTGGTTTTTTTATTTCCCAAAGGAGCTGAAGAAATGACCAAGATCAAATTACTCGAAGAAATCCAAAACGAAATCGTCGAAGCCGAAAAACTCGACGAAACAACTCCTGGTAAAAAAGCCGCAAAAGAAGGGCTTATTCAAATGCTCGGAAACGCTCTTAAATTCAACTACCAAGACTTGAGAACGTTTCACAAGCAGTACAAAGAAAGCCGTTCTCTTTATATTAAGGATTGGCTTTAAAACAAAAATGGGCGTCCCCTCTCGCCAAAGTGTGGACACCCAAAGCACTGACTTAACCAGTATCTTGATAATACACCGTAAAAATCGTGGGTCAAGTACTGGTTCCATTTTGTCCGCGATTTTGGAGGTTTTTCCGTTGAGCCGATTCCACGAATCATCTGTCAACGCGTTGACCAGGGAAGTGAACAAATATGCGTTCGAGTGCGGATACATCGGCAAAAAAGAATCGGTGCCATGTAATGTGCGGAGCGGTCCAATCGTTTGGATTGCTGACTTCGGAAAGAGTACCGTTCATATCACTGAAAATGAAGAGGCCGCCGATTCTCTTGATTGCGATTGTGTGATTGTCCCATGCGGTCAACAGAGATTACCGCTTATTAGTCGCATTGCTCGTCAAATCGTTCATGCAGTTTACGAGTCGGATTCCACGTAATTCGACCTAATATTTCGGGAGGGAACGCAGTTTCTGCAAGGTCGCTCTTTTCTGTCCCGAGACCTTACGAGGTGAACGATGAATCCCCCAATACTGTGCCGTGTGTACCTGCAAGACTCAACCCCACCAATACCGACCCAAGATGGAATAACCGTGGTTTCTGGGTTTTTGGTCAAGGTAGACGCGCCACAAGTTTTCAGTGATCCCAGCCAGTTGAACCAGATATTCGGCATTTCCAAGCAGTTTCCACAACAATCTGGAAATTCCCAAAAGTTACCAAATCAACCACCTCAGACTGAAATTGAGACTTTCCGCCCGAAAAGACGTCGACGCCGCTCCCGCTCCCGAAAATCGGTTGAGCCGGTTGAGCCGGTTCCGTCTGGTGATGTGTCCAAACAAAAGAAGCCGAGTTGGTTGGCATTTGATGTAGCGAATAGACGTTTTTTATGGTCGACTGGTTCCGCAAAAGTTGGCCAGAAAACATTCAGGTTGGTCAAGCTGTTGTGGGAGTCGCCGGGTAGAAAAGCGACCTTTGAAGAGATTGAAAACACTGTTTTCGGGGTTGACGGGAGCGTCAAAAGTCCGTTTGTGAGTCAAGAAACGGTGAAAAAATTGGTCAAAAGAACAAATTTTAAATTTTTTGAAAAAAATCTGAAAATTAGCATTTGTCCATTTGTCCACCCACAGACCTTAGAAAATACGGGGTTAAAGATGGTCTGGACAAAGTGATTTGTCCAGAGACCCCAGTTTTGTCCAGGCAAAGTGCCAGTTTTGTCCAGACCACCCCCCAGTTTTGTCCCCTAGCAAATTTTTCGAATTTGTAAAATTACCACGTAGCCGAGAGCCGGACGTTCCAGCTCATCCGGCAACGCCGATTGTGGTGATCGAGCCAGGCTTAAAGGTGCTGCAAATAGACAAGCCTCGAAAATAAATAGAGAGCAGCCGACCGGACGAAAACCGACCCGTTAAGTAAATCTGACAGCCCGTAAAGACGGGCCCAATTGTTAGGGTTTTTGGAAAGTGGTTTATCAAACTCAATCTTTCCCCTTTCAACGAAATTTTACAACTTATATGCCGACGGGGTGGACTTGCTAAAAGGTTGCCCTACCTTTTACCCGTCGGCTTTTTATATTCACGGTTTACTGAGGTGGCCGGTTATGCAGGGCAACAGTCGCCTCAATGTTTAACAACTTTTAAATCTATGACATTATTTGAAACAGTCGTTTTAATTACCTGTACGTTGATCCTTGTTTCCTTTTTTATCCACGCCATCTCGACATTTTATAACACACACGACACAGACGAGGAAAGCGAAATTGAGTATCACGTCACCTTACTTCCCCTTAACCAAACTAAACCAGATATGAAAGAAAGACCAAACCCATTACCAGAAAATCCTCTTCTCAAGCAGATCATTATGTTTTTGGAGGGTCACGAAACGGATGTTGCAATGTTACGTACAACCCGCAAGAAAATAGCAGTTGCGTTGAACGATGAGATTATTTACCGCACAAACAAGTTGTACCAGACCGAATGCGTAGACCTTGCAAAGCCGGGCACAAGCAAGGTAATCGCCGAGTACCTGGACGATTTAAAATCATTAAAGGCGTCAATCAACATGTTAATGGCTTTTTTGAACAAAGTCGGTTTGCGGCCGTGTTGCCTTGCTGGCGAATGCGACGAAAACGAATCAGCAAATGACGAATCGCAACACGACACCACTGAACCAAAAAAGAACGAAACAAATGAATGACTCCCTGTTGTCGTCGGGATGTCGTGATCCTGCCCCTCATGCTCCCGGCGGCACATTTTCGCAAACTCACAAAAGGCAATTGTCAGTCACCTGCCGAACGTGAGGCGTTTTGTGACCTGGTGCTTTAACAAAACGCAGGTAAGAGCAGCAAGGCCGGCTTGTTTGTGATTACCTGACAGCCTGGAAAGACAGGCGATTATCCTCGCAAGGTGTACCGTTGATACCTCACGTTATTTACCAGAATGTCACGGTAGCGGGATCGTTTCCTGCCGAGGATTTGCCCGCAGTGCTTCAACTCCTTTCCACCAAGCGGGCTTACGGGGCAGGAGTAATCCTGTCCCTTTTACCCTTTAACCAACTGACCACAATGACGCAGAAAATAAAATATGGAAACCGAATTATCGAGAGGGAACAATTTTCACGTGCTCAAGAACTATTTAATAATGAAGAGTTTATATCGAGTTTAAACTATCATCTTGAAATGGCTGAGCAGCACGCAAGTAAGTGGCCAACAATGGACAAGCCAAGAACCGTGAATGTCAAATTGTCTATCACACCAAAGGCTTACATTGATGAAAAAGAGGGGAAACTTGTTTATAAAAACTCCTTGTTTTCCGCATCTGTAAGTTCTCTGTCACTTCCTTCTGTGACGAAAGAAATAATTTGCGGTGTCATCAATGGCAAATCATACTACAACTTTGAGGACACTACCAACCCAAACCAACTGACTTTCCGGGACGGGTTTGAAGATGGTGAAGACGACCCGGTTTATGACGGTAAGGCCGAGGCGGTCAAGTAATTTCACAGTCACTTTTAACTTTTCACCAATTACTTTTCAAAACGGAGAAAATCAAATGGAATTCAGTAGAGACGCATTACAATTGTTGCTTGATACCGCGATTCGGTCCAAGTCGTCAGACGTGTTTAATATCGGGCATCGCAAGCAATTGAGGATCGACAGAGAAACCGGCGAAAAATATGAAATTGAATCCGAACCAGCTGCTATAAAGTACCAGCTGCTTACGCTTGAAGATGTTGTACAAGTTTTCAAATCTCATCCGAATTCTGCTATTTACGCAGGTGAAGACTATGTTCAACTGATATATGATAAAGATGATCCGTATCATTCTGCAAGGATGCCGTTTAAGCAATCAATCACGGCAAAACTCTTACTTGATGCAGACGGTGCCGACGGCGGAACAGTAACCTCAGCTGCAAACTTTGAAAAAATCGCAAAGTTACGACTTGGTGTATCGTCAGCATTCCTTGACACAATACGCAATCTTCAGTGGCAATCCAAAGCCGAGGCAAATGAAAAAATCTCCCAAGTGAATAAAAACATGTCGGCGGAGATGATTGCCAGAGTACTTGATAAAGACAACAAGCCTTTTCAGGATGGTCGAAACGCCGATTTACGATTTCCCATACACAACGCAAACCGTAACTGTTAAAGTGGAAATTATCGCAAATGCTGAGCAAAAGACAATTGCGTTTGCTCCTGTTCCCGGCGAAATGCGGAAGCATTTACTATCTGCCATTAAAGAAGTTCACGCAAAAATCTGCGAAATCTCAGGTTCGAGCGAACGAATTTTCATGGGAAAATATTGCAGCTAATCTACCTCGACCCGTCGCCTGTGTTTAAGGAGAGCCAGGCGGCGGGTACTCTTCATACACTGACGCCAAAAATGACACAAAAACGATATTTACTCAGACAAACTGGAAAGCCAGACAGAATACTTGAAGTTTTATCTGGCCTTGATGGTATATGGATTGTAGGGCATATAAAGCCAAGTGGAGTACATGAGCGGTATAGAGCCAAAGCATTAAAGCCGCAAGTTACATTTGGTGACATGCAAGACATGTTAGATTCTTATGCTCTAAAACATGGACTTTTGCAAGTGAAATCAATGTTGAACGATGAATATGATTGCGAAGCAGAATTACTTGCACGTGACATGGCGGAAATACTTTATCGTAACAACGCATATATTGCCCTGCCGTGGAGTGAAACAAACGAAATTACTCGTAGAGTTTTGATAAAATCGGCCCATGATTTGATGCACAGATATAATATTAAACCCAAAAAAACAACATAGAACTTATCAATAAATTTGATCGTTCGTATTATTTTGAGGAGTTTTTCAAGGAGTCGGTAATAACCATCTTGAAAAAATGCTTATGAAACCCCCGCTAATCTTTATCGACCTTCGCGAAAAATCTGATGATCAATTTTTTGAGAACGTCATTAATGGGAATTATAAACATATTACATTTTGACATGCGACCAAAACAAGACGAATACACAGTTGACGGCGAGACATACTACAGCCTTAAACGAATTGCACAGATCAGCCGGATTGCCACCATAACGGCAAGATTCTACTTCAGGGAACATGCAATAAAAGCAGGTGGTAAGTATTTCGTTAGGTCTGATATCGTAAACGAGCATATTCCAAACCTGCTCCGGGAAGCGATACGTAAAAAGTCGGAAAAAACGCTTAATAAGGTAAAAAAGAAGCCTACACCTAAAAAAACAACTTCTCAACTCACACCTCAACAGAAATCGGAAGAAAGCTGTAGAAAAAAACATAAAGTATTACAATGACACAATTACTTGACGCCAAAACGGAAAGCATTGGAACGGAGCCGCAATCTGATTGTGTTGACTCGTTTCAGATGAAGGCTTTCGAGGCTTTGTTAAAATCGTCGGTCGGGAATGCAGCCAAGCAACTTTTCATGTTGCTTTGGCTAATGTGTGGCAGCGAGCCTGGCGTGATCCCGCGAACGTCGGCGGAACAGTTGCGTAAAAAATTTGCCAAAGGGAACCCATATCGCTGGCTTTTGGATTTGGAAAAGTCCGGCCTAATCGAGGTTGACCGATACGCCGCCGATTCCCGTGACGCCGATTTGGCCAGCCCAGGCGATTTACGGATTTGGGTTTTCTACCCGTCGGTAAACGGTCGCCGGTCGAAATTGGAACTTGCTAATAAGAAACGCAATCTTAACCAGCGAGAATTCGATTTTGACACCGCCGACCAAAATCAGCCGAAACGGAGTACCGGGCT